>JAIPIM010000014.1 GCA_021734725.1 Minisyncoccota bacterium
ACTGCACGCGGCCGGTGACAACTTCTCTGCCCGCTGCATCAAATCGCACCTGCAATCCGTCGGCCACAAGCGAACCGGGAGTGCGTCGAAGTGTTCCTTCCGCGTGCCGGATGAACTCCCGCCGGTAAACACTGTTTTCGACCTCAAAGTCGCACTGCCATTTCCATTCTTCCGGGGCGAGGGGTGAGGGTTCAAGTTCGGCGGTAATCACCGGCGGTGTAGGAAACGTAGCTTCTGCCAGAAAGCGCGGCATCGGTCGCCCAAGAAAACGATACAAAAGATGCGGGTCCAACGTACCGGCGGCGGTTGCCGCAAGAACGCGTTCGGCGATATTCATTCGGACGCTCCCGGCGACCTTGCTTCCGACCCCCAAGTAGACGGTTGCCCTATCCAGCGCAAGCCGGTGTGCGTCCAGCTGAAACTGCGCTTTACACTTCCGGATGGGTACATTGCGAAGTACCATATCGGCAAGCTGTAATTTTCCCGCAACGTAATTGCTTCCTGGATGTTGCAGATCGATGTTAAATGTGGCGTTCACGAACGCGTCATCCTCGACCAAAAGATAAGTGCTAGTGAACCGCCGTATCCAGCGCAACGCAGCGCCCCCCTTCTCCGGCAGCCGGTCGAGGGCGGGTTGCCAACCCAGCGGGTGGGGTTTCCTGCCGTCTGTTTCAGCCTGCCGGGCCTTTCCGAAGCCCGACAGCTGTCCCGCAAACTGGAGCTGTATACCTTCCAGAGAAGCTGATACGTCCAGGGTAAGAACATGCGATGTTATTTCGGCTTCCAGGCTTACCTCTGACAGTGTCAGCTCCTGTCGCTCACCCGCCGTACCCGTGCCTTCCTTGCGCGGGACCGGCACGTAAAGGGTACCGTTCTCCACGATGAGTCGTCCGTGACGCAGCGTTCCCGTGAGCAATGCCGAGAGGTCAGGGCGCCACCGTACGTGGTCCGCCACCAGCACACGCTTTCCGGGCCTGGTGCGGTCCCAGAGCGTTAGGTTATCCACCGTGACCCCGCCGATGACACCCATGCGAATATGCTTGGTGTCGCAGGCAATACCGCGGCCCTCCAGCCATTGCTGGCATGCCCGGCGACCGATATCGGGCAGACCGACAAGCTCACAGTACAGATCAAGGATAACCCCCAACCCGACCAGCATCACAAGCGGTGCGCCGATCCATAAAAGAAGCGTTCGTTTCATGATCGTACCATATTACCGGATACCGTTAATGTCATCCTCAGGCGCGATTCCTCGGCTTAATTCGGAGCAGACACGATTTTCTGTCATCAACTTTTATGCTATAGTCAACCGGTATCCAATTATGAGTCACATTCGCATATTACCCGAAGATCTTGCCAATCGTATCGCCGCCGGTGAAGTCATTGAGCGACCCGCTTCGGTCGTCAAAGAACTGGTCGAGAATGCCATCGATGCGGGGGCGGCTCGTATCGTCGTCGAGACACGTCGCGGGGGACGCCAGCTGGTCCACGTAACCGATGACGGCTGCGGTATGGATCGGGATGATGCATTGCTCTCCATTGAAGCGCATGCAACAAGCAAAATCACGGACGCATACGATATTGACCGCATCACCACGCTCGGCTTTCGCGGAGAAGCCCTTCCCAGCATTGCCGCGGTGAGCCGCTTCCGGCTGCGCACCCGCTCTCATGAGGACGTTGCCGGCGTGGAACTTTTCATGGACGGCGGTACGCTTCGTGACGTGCGCGACTGCGGTTGCCCGCCGGGCACAAGCGTGCGTGTGCAGAACTTATTTCATAACCTTCCCGCACGCAGAAAATTTTTGCGCAGCGCCAAGACCGAAGACCAACACATCCAGGAAGCCGTTCTTCTCCAGGCCTTGGCCCACCCCGGAACAGCGTTTGAACTGATCATGGATGAACGTCCTGTCCTGAACGTGGGAGGAAGTACTGACATGGGCGACCGGGTGGGGATGCTGCTCGGCCGAGATGTCTTCCGTGCTATGATTCCGGTTGGCTACACGGAAGATGACGTTGTCGTGGAAGGATTTGTAGCACGCCCGGGCATGACACGATCGAATCGCCGCGAACAACGAGCTTTTGTTAACGGACGTTCCGCGCAGTCCGATGCCATATACTTCGGTATTCGTGATGCCTATCACACGCTTGTCATGAAGGGGCGTTATCCGCCGGCCGTGCTCTATCTCTCGATGCCCCCGGAACGTGTTGACGTCAATGTGCATCCTACAAAGCGAGAGGTCCGTTTCCGTGACGCGCGTACAGTCAGCCAGATCGTGGCGGCCGCGATACGCCATGCGCTGCGTGCGTTGGCTGCAAGCAGCCCCGCCCCGAGCCGGGAAACCCTGCGACCGCATGGACAATCCCAGCCCCAGACCGCCTCGCATGCGCCGGCCCCGGTTCAGCAACAACGGTTCAGCCAATGGCGGACGCGTGACATGGATCCCGGCACCCCCGTTGGTATACAGCCTGGTGCTGGGGGCCCCACTTGGGATCGATCGGCAGAGCCTCGTTGCAACACCGACGGACCGGCACCGGAAGAAGGCCACCTACCCAAGGGACCCTCACCTTCCGCGGCTACACGCGAGGAAATCCGCCACCTTCGGGTGCTGGGTGTTTTCCGTGAGCTCTACCTGATTGCCGAAGGTCCCTCCGGTCTTGTCCTTGTGGATCAACACGCGGCCCATGAGCGTATTTTGTTCGAACGTCTCTTGGCCAGCGCCCGCTCCCAAGACGGCACGAGCCAATCCCTGCTGCTGCCAGTCACGGTGGAACTGGCTCCCGCTGATTCCGCCCTGCTCAATCGCAATCAAGACCATTTTACGCGATTAGGCTTCGCGATCGAACCTTTTGGGGGAGACACTTTTTTGATTACTGGAGTCCCGGGTCATTTTCCGCAGGAAAACGTCGCGGGCATGTTGCGAGATATACTGGATGACATGCGAGAAAGCCCCGGCAACGTCAGTCGCCCTGACGACATACGGGTGGCCCAGGCTGCCTGCAAGCATGCGGTTCGTTCGGAAGATCCATTGAGTAAACGGGAAATCGACCAGCTGCTGCGGGACCTCGCAGAAGCAGAAATGCCCTATACGTGTCCACACGGTCGTCCGGTAATGATCAATATTCCCGTGCTGGAGCTCGAGAAGCGCTTTGGCCGGCGTCATTGACAAACCGACTCGACGTGGAATCGTCCCACCACAAAAGCCGTTCGCGGTTTTAGCCCTCGCGAGTCGTGTCCGCAAGAAACGCTTTGTATCCCTTGTACGTCATGTAGGCGTCGAGCTTGCCGGCTACTTCCCAGGGAGCATGCATACTCAGCAGGCCCACCCCGGCATCCAGGACGTCCATCCCGTGTTTTGCCAGGAACATGGCGATCGTTCCACCGCCCCCTACATCAACCTTTCCCAATTCACCGGTTTGCCAGGCGACGCCCGCAGCATTGAAAATCGAGCGAATACGAGCCATAAACTCGGCGCTTGCTTCACTGGCGTGGGATTTACCTCGCGAGCCGGTGTACTTCGACAGAACAATGCCGCAATTCATCTTTGCCATATTGTCGTTGGGCGCACTGACATCCGGGTAGTTGGGATCATGTACCGCGCTGACGTCCGCGGAAATCATCTCCGAGTTCTCCAGGCATCGCCTGTAAAGCAGGTCGGAGTACGGTTTTTCGATACGAAACACCAAATCGGCGATGGTGTTCTCGAAGAACGCCGATTCCATGCCGGTTGCACCCACCGACCCGATTTCTTCCTTGTCGCAGAGGAGGGTGATGCTTGTAAACTTCGGTATTTCGGCAAGGTCCAGGAGTGCCCGCAATGCGGCATAGGCACAAACGCGGTCGTCATGGGCGTATCCCAACATCATCGAACGATCAAGCCCCAGTTCCCGTGCGCGGCCGGCCGGCACGATTTCCAGTTCCGCGCTGGCAAAGTCTTCTTCGCAGATGTCGTATGTCTCATGGAGTAAGCGAAGGATATTCTCTTTAACCGTTTCCTTTTCTTCGGTATCTTTCAGGGGACGGCTGCCGATAAGCACATTGAGATTTTCCCCGGGCACTCCTTCCGTCATGGATTTTTTCTGCTGCTCTTTGCCAAGGTGGGGAAGCAAGTCCGTGACGGTGAAAACCGGTTCGTCTTCGGCTTCTCCAATCACAACCGAGACTTTTGTGCCATCCTGTTTAATCACGACTCCGTGGATTGCCAGGGGCAGGGTGACCCACTGGTATTTTTTTATGCCCCCATAGTAATGGGTATCCAGCAACACCAGTTCACTGTCTTCGTAGATGGGGTTCGGCTTGCTGTCCAGGCGAGGAGCATCCGTATGTCCGCCCACAATTCGAACGCCCTCCTTCATGGGGCGTCGTCCCACGTGAGCCAGCAGGAGGGTTTTTCCGCGCCAGCTTCGGTATACTTTGTCTCCCGGGACAAGCGTACCGGTTCCCTTGTAGATGTCATCGAGATTCCTAAAACCGGCTTGTTCGGCAACGTCGACAGCACTATCATGGGCTTCCCGCTCAGTCTTCACTGTACTCAAAAAGTCCAAGTAGTCCCGGCAATAGCTTTCCATTGCCTGTTCGTCGTCCGAAGCGAGCCCGATCCAGGCATTTTGTCGTTTCCACCGCAGGGGATTCCGCGTCGCGTTTTTCGTTTTTTCGTCCGCCATAGCTAGTCCTTTCCGTCGCTCATCTCCTCGGTACTGTTGCCGCCGTCTCCGGGGAACAGCCGGCCGCTCACACGTTTAATGTCGAAAAATGTGATGTACAGCATAAAACTTATGATCAACGCGGCGAACGCCAGCTGAATAGCGTGAGCGACCCGCGTCGGGACCCGTCGTCCGCTCGCCAGTTCGAGAACAGCAAACAGGATGTGTCCACCATCGAGAACGGGTATGGGAAGCAGGTTAATCAGTGCCAAGCTGAAGCTCACGAACACCACAAAGAACAATCCCTGCCGCCATCCGCCATGACGGATCATGAGGTAGTTCACCTGTACAATTCCCACCGGTCCGCTCATATGCCGCGGCTTTACCAGAGACTTCGGACTGACCAGCGACGCGAGTGTATCACGCGTTGTTGTCACCACATTGACAAACTGCGCCCATGGTGACATGTGCTTTAGAATTTTCGGTTCATCCACCACGGCGCCGATGATATGATACGTTTCCCCATCCGCCTCCCGCGGAACTCCTCGGATATCATGCACGGTGTACGTTTCCCCGTCTCGCTGGAGGGTAATGGTGAGAGGCTCACCTTCGGACTCCCACATGGTCTTCATAAAGGCGTACGGACTCGCCACCGGTGTACCGTTGACGCTGAGGATCCGATCCCCCGTCTGTATTCCCGCCTGGGCTGCGGGCATGTTTTTTTGCACGCGCTGGACGACTGTCGGCGTACGGATTTCGAAAAGGGGATAGCCCAACCCCTCATACTTGGGGTTTGGAGCAGGTTTGTAAGTAATCTGCTCGCGCTGGCCGTCGCTTTCCACGAGCAAATCAACCTTTCCTTTGCTTAAGGCGATTGTCTGAACCAGCTGTCCCCAGCCATCTGTCACCGGTTTGCCGTTTACTTTAACGATGCGATCACCGGCACGGAGTCCGGCGGCGTATTCCGGCGAGCTTTCTTCGACACTGTGAACAACGTACTCATCTCGCGGCGCCGGCCGGTAAACACCTGCCCAGAAAACAAGGGAGCCGAGCAGGAAGCCGAATGCAATATTGGAAAAAGGGCCGGAAAATGCGGTCAAAATCCGGGCCATGGGTCGGGCCTGCGGCAACCGATTTCCGTCACGGTCCACAGGTTCGTCGGTTGGATCCAACTGAGGAAGCGCCACATAACCGCCAAACGGCAGCATGCTGACAATGTATTCAACCTTGTTGTGCCAGAATCCCCATATTTTTTTCCCAAACCCCAACGAAAAGCGTTCCACATGGAGCCCGCACCACAGAGCCACGAGCAGGTGGCCCAGCTCATGGACAAAAATGCATAACCCTAAGAAAAAAAGAACAACCACAATGGTTGCCAACGTAATCAGCATGCTTATCATGATAGGATCGATTGTCTTTGTTAACGAACGGGCGTTACGCCGGTCGTGCTTGCGTGTTCATCGTCTCTGACTCTTGAGAACCGCGTGTAACTGAAAGGTTCCGTTTCTACGACCATCAAACACCTGCCCGAACAGCCGCGAATTGCCGACACGTGTGAACCGACGTGTCGAAAAGTATTTAATCTAAGCCTCTCACATGCATCGCGCAACTCGCGTGGCCATAAGAGGCTGTTTCACGTGTTTTTATCGATACACTTGCATTTCATCGTGATGCTGATTACCGTTTAACGTCAAAAAGAAGCCGTTTCCGGTGAATGGATGGTGCGGTCGTACCGCGTGATGTCTTCAGGCGCGTATGTGGTAAGATAGGGAGGCCTGTTCGGTCAGAGAGTCGTCGCTCACCGGACGCCGAAGTCGAAACCTGATAATTCACGAGAATTGTCAATGAAGTGGAACCAGACGTTATGATTAATGTGGAAGCACGGACAAGCATGGGATGGAGCATGCGCATGCTGTTGGCCGGCCTGGCCTTTACGGCCTTTGGACTATGGAGTCTTTACGACGGAAAAGTGAAATATCCGCGCATGAATCGGCGTATTGAGGCGTTTGAGACTTTTCGTGAAGAGCATCGATTGGAAGAGTGGGAGGAGTATGCCATTGAGCAAGGCTGGCCGGCGGCGAAACCCGATTCGCACGATCACAAAACCGCCTGGGATATCCGTACTCAGTTCATTATGGCCGCAATCTGTCTTCCTATCGGACTTCTTGTCTTGGGCCGATTGGTCTGGACACTGCCCAAGCGGATGGGGGCGGATGATGATGGGGTGATTACAACATCCGGAGAACGAGTTCCATACGATGCCATCACGCGCGTCGACCGCCGCAAGTGGAACCGCAAGGGAATTGTCATCGTACATTGGGAACATAATCACGACAGTGGTGCTTTTAAGATCGATGATTGGATTTTTGCGGGCGGTGCTGACATTCTGCACGCCATCGAGGATCATGTACCCCGCGAGATCAGCGGCGCACCGCCGGAAGAAGACGAGGAGACCCTCTCATCCGACGAGGAATCAGTTGACATGCCTAACGACGATGCCGATACGGCAGCGCCGCCCGAGAACCGCGCCTGAAAAGATTACGACCGGGTAAACCCAGGGGGGGCCTTTGGCCACACAGCTATGGATTCGTTTTCCGCCTCATCCAGCGATCACTCTTCTTCTGGCTCGGTCGCACACACCGATACATGGGCTGGTATAGCCCATGCGGCCCCATTTGTTGGTTGGCTGGCACTTATGTTCGGGCTGCAATTCCTGGGGGATGAGGGCGCCTGGAAGTACGCCGTACGTGCATCCTTCGGTCTTGTCCTCTTCGTTGCGTTCCGTCCGTGGCGCTGGTATGCGCCACCCCGCATTCGCGATGTCGGTCCCGCTATCGTCACTGGCATCGTGGTCCTGGGAATCTGGATTCTTCCCGAGATCAAGTGGGGAGCCTCCACCCCGCTCATTCAGGAACTTTATTTACGCTTTGCCATTCTGCCTCTCGGGAAACTGCCGGCAACAGACGTCCAGAGCGTGTATGCCCCGGCTGTATGCGGCTGGGGTCTCACCATCGTCCGTCTTGCGGGTTCGGCTCTTGTCATTGCTGTTATTGAGGAGTTTTTCTGGCGTGGTTTTCTTTACCGTTGGGTGGTCGACAAACATTTCCTGAACGTTCAGCTCAAAGACTTTGACTGGGAAGCTTTTCTTATGGTTGGCGTGCTCTTCGGTTTGGAACACAATCGCTGGCTGGTGGGTATTCTGGCTGGTGCGGCATACACTCTGCTCATGCTGAAGACGCGCAGTATCTGGGCCCCCTGTCTGGCACACATCGTTACAAATCTTCTACTTGGTCTTTACGTACTGGTTTCGGGAAACTACGTGTTTTGGTAGTCTTCTGCCGCGGGGGCGCCACCGTTATTGCCGGGAAGGGGCCTGTGTCTCGGTGTTGCACCGTGCTCTCCATCCGACTCCGCGCCAGTGGCTCCTTCGCCGCTATATCAGGTACCCGCATTCACCAAAACATACAGGTGATTGTTAATCGTGAGCGGATGGATGTCGGCTGTCACCTCAGTTCGTTCACCGTCATTCTTTTTGAGGGCAACGGTCTCTGTTGTGTGTTCCGTGCTTTTGGCCCATTCCACGACATCGTCCCAGGCAGGCTTTTCAACCAAATCGTGATAGTGAAGCTGCTTCACCTGCATCCGGCTGTAACCAAGCTCGCGAGTGAGCTGCATTGAGGCTTTTTCTACGGTAGCTGTCATCGCATTGAACACGATCATGCGTTCGCGCGCATGATCAAGCATCGCCCGTGCCACTTGCCACTGCGTTTCCTGTTGGCGGCGTTCGGTAACATCCTCGATATAAAGCAGCACCAGGTCCGTTCCCGCCACCTTCAGAAGTGCCGCGGTCAGCAGTAACTGACGTGGTTTGGCGGAGTCATCACAGTACAGTTCGAAAAAAGTCTTGGGATTCCTGCCTGCCTGGGGCTCCTTGAACATATCGTCCACGAGCAAACGCAAAGGACAGATTTCACAGTCATCCCCATCCGGACACACCCGCTTAGCGTCGTCCTTTCGATAACGACATCTCAATACCCGCCCCAGGCTTTGATCCAGCGTGGCCTCGGGGGTCTGTCCGCAGTAATGGAGCGCTGCCTGATTAGCCGTACGGACCAGAAAGTTCTGATCGACCACCAGCATGGGAAGGGGCGCATTTTCAAAAATATCGAACACCTCCGTTTCCCGTTCGTTCAGTGCCAATTCGGTGCGAATACGCTTGATCGCCGCCCCTATGTGCATGGCTATTTTTTCAAGCAGTTCCACCATTTCACGAGATAATGTATACTCTCGGAAATCCGCGAGGTGGATAAGCCCCAGTACTTCTTGTGCATGCCGTATCGGTATCAGAGCAACAGACTGATACGACGTATTCAGACATGCGTGTCGTGCATGTTGCTGTTCACGCTCTTTCTCCGCGTCAAGATCCTCGCAGCTCTCCAGATAATAGGACCCGCCGGATGTGAAATAAGGACCCTCGGCATTCACCGCACCGGAAGCAACCTGGAGGCATCGGCAGGCTTCGGCGCCAAACCCCAAGCATTCTTCGCACGCATCCGGGCTGTCGGGAAATCCTTCACTGGCCAGTGTGAAAAGATGCCCCTGCTTGTCCAGTACCCGGATACGGCATGCTTCAGAAAGAGTAAACGCCAAGAGCTCGCGGACGACATCTCGGGCCATTGGGAGCAACCGCGTATGCCGGTTCATAATCTTCAAGAACCTGTACGTGGCCTTGATTTCGTCTTCTTTTGTTTTACGGATGATGCCCTGACGAATCATGCGACGAAGCATGCGGGTATCTATTTCATTCTTGGAAATGAAGCCCTGTGCCCCCTCGTTCCGTGCGCGTGCGGCAAAGCTTTCATCACCATATCCCGTCATGACAATAACCGGGACATGCGGAGCGGTACGCTGCAGTGTGGTGAGTGTGCGGAAACCGAAGCTGTCGGGCAAGGACAGATCCAGCAAAACAACGTCAACGTCTTCTTCAACAAGTTTTGCTAATCCCGCTGCAAGTGTGCCGGCGGGTATCAGTTCATAGGAGCTGGTCGGCGGAGAGCCGGACAACATTTCCCTCACAAGGGTAATGTCACCCGGGTTATCCTCAATGATGAGGATTGTCGTATTCGGCTTGGAGCCTTTCTGGGGTGTCTGTTTCGTCACCTATACACGTCCTCCCCGCAACGCGTAAAAAGGATTTTTCGGTGTTCCGTTAATCCGCGCCCGAAAAGGTCCTGTTGGCCTCAATATAAGCACGGCCCTACGAAATAAAATACAGGTTCTCGTTACCTTTTGCAATTGGTCGCCAATGATCCCGGCCAATTGCAGGTCTCAATCGCAGTACGTCCCTTGTCTGACTGGACAATTCGCAGTATACCTGTTCGTGGTGTCTCTCGACATAGGTCCTTAGCAAGCGGCATGCCGGCGACGAAAACGGCGGTCGCAAAAATGTCAGAATCCACCCCTTGCGGCGTAATAACGGTGACACTGGCTACGTGCGGTACAGGGTACCCCGTTCGCGGGTCAATAATGTGATGAACCAACCGGCCGTTTAATGTACGCTTATTCTCATAATTGCCGCTGGTGGCCACGCATTGGTCCAGCAGATGAACCTTGCCCACAAACGCATTCGGATGAAATGGATCGCGGATGGCCACCGTATAAACGTCTTTACCCGGCGGTGGCAGAGGAAAGCAATACACGTTTCCCCCTAAATCGATAATGCCACGCTCGATCCCGTGCTTTCGAGCCACGCGGACGGCAAGGTCAAGTCCATACCCCTTAGCCACTCCGCCAAAATCAAGATAACTGTCAGGGTGTGTGAACCGTACACTGCGCTCCGCGGGAGTAAACACAACCTCGTTCAGGCCTACAGCCGCCAATGCCTGCTGCACATCCTGCGGAGCCGGATAACGGTCGCGTTTTTCGTGGAACCCCCACAGTCGCAACAGGGGACCCACTGATATGTCAAATGCCCCGTTGGTTCTCTCGTATGCCTGACGGCAAACGCTCAGCAATGTCCACAGCGGCTCACTGCACTGAAAGGGTGTTGTGTGCGCAGTGCGGTTCAGCTGCGAAAGTTCACTTTGGTCATCAAAGATGTTGATGCGATTGTTGAGTTCCTGCAGGCGCTCCTGAATTGCATCCGCCGCCTTTTCGGCTTGCTGCTCTTGAGCATAGAACGTCAATCGTGCATACGTACCGAAAACGGTGAATTCTCGCACGTACAGGTTTGGTGACTTTCGTGTGATCGTCCAGAGGAAAAGAACCAGAAGAATACAAAGAGATACACCGACAGCAATACTCGCACGGGATAATAAATCTGTGCAACGCTTCTTCACCGATTCGATCATTTACCCCAGCTGCAATTGCGATCGCAAGTCTGTCGTCTGCTCAAATTCACGCACTCCCTCAAACACTTTGACCAGGCTGGCCAGTGCCTCCAGCAGAACAAGTCGGGCAAACTCACAGTCAATATCCCCACAGGAAAGTGTGATCGTTGCGCCTTCACGCCGCAAGGTGATGGATATGTCGTCTTTTCGCACCTGAAACAGCGTTTCTCCCGGAAAGACTTGATGCACATAGCATTCTTCCGCCTCAAACATTTCCAGTACATTCGACAGGAGAAATTCCGCAATCTCAACATTCGGCAGCGTCAGACAGATTGAACGGCGGCGGCCCGCCTCCCTCCGGGCAGCAGCCCATCGCTGCCGTAATCCTTCTCGGTCGTCATACAGACGCACCATTACAAGCGGTGCAACCCCCGTTGTAACGAGTGTCATCATTATTGCCACCCCGAAAATATCGGACGTGATCAGGCCCGTCGAAAGACCTATACCGGCTACAATCAGTGCAACCTCTCCGCGGGGAAGCATACCGAAACCAATACGGCTGGCGCCCAACAGATTGAACCCGGCAAACATCGCCGGCACAGCGCACCCAAGAACCTTCGCCACAATTGCTATCAGAGAGAACACGATCCCCACAAGCAGAATAGACTGCAGTGCGTTTACGTCTACCATCATTCCCATCACGCAGAAGAAGACAGAAACAAGCGTGTGATACACCGGCTCAAGGTGTCGACGCAGGACATGGGCACAATCGACGCGAGAAAAGGATAGACCCATGATATACGCCCCAATGATCATCGCCAATCCGGCTTTTTCCGACAGACCGGCGAGCAAGAGAGCTAAACCCAGGGATATAGAGGCCATCGTTTGCCGAGACCTAAATGTCTCCAGAATCTTTCCAAGCCGCCGCGCAATCAGCAAACCGACGGCTGTGCAGATCACCCAAAACCCCAATGCTTTGCCGAGCACAGCAAGAATCGGCAACCACTCTACGTTTCCCCCTCTTTCCATAACTCTCGCCATCCCGATGACTGCCGCCAAGATCACGATCCCCAAGACGTCGTCTATCACGGCTCCCGCAAGAACGGTCACGCCTTCCGGAGAATCCAGCTTGTTTCGTTCGCTCAGTATGCGGGCGGTGATGCCAACCGAGGTGGCCGTCGAGATCGTACCCAGGAACAATGCCGCCGGACTTACTACTGAATTCGCCAGCCCGGTCCAAACAGCCGCCAAGTCCCCCAGGACAAAGGACAGAATAACACCGCCCGCCCCAACAAGCGAACCGGCTACGGAATACCGCAAAAACATGCCGAGATCGGTTTCCAGCCCGGCCAGATATAAGAGCACAATGGAAGCAAGGGTCGCAATACCGTACAGCTCCGGACTCAATGGAAATTCCGTCAGTTCCGGATGCTCAAATAAACCAATCACGGATCCCAGTGCGTACGGACCAATAATCACACCCGATGCCAGCTCACCCAAAACAGCCGGGATTCGCAGAAAGCGCTCGCTTGCATAGCCTGCTGTTTTGGCAACACAAAGAATTACCGCCAGCTGCAACATAAGGTGAGTCATGCGTTCGCTGACGCCTGAAGCACCCGCACCTAACTGCGCTGCTCCGGCGGAGGGAACAAGCACAATCATAACCATCACAACGGCAAGGATCGACCATGAACGCGGACGCACATGGCCGTTGTACATACCATGTTTATCCGGCACTTGCCGCCTGACATAATCCATTGAATACTGTCGCCTCATGAGAACACTCTGTTCTGGGATCCCCAATGCCGGCAGCCAGCAGCCCATGCGAACGGACCCAAACCTCAAGCTTACCGTGTGAGAAGACTGACGATTTCGTCCGCGCTTTGTGCTTCGACTACTCGCCGGCGTAACACATCATCTCGTAATAATCTGCTTATTTCAGCCATAAACCGGATATGAGGACCGCTGCGGCCGGCGGGGGACAACGTTAAGACGAGTATTTTCGCCGGTTGCCCGTCAGCACTGTCAAAATCCAAGCCGTCCGGTTTCGTTGCGATAGCAACTAAGAGATTATCAACGGAATCCGTTTTCCCATGGGGGATGGCCACACCGCGCTCCAAGCCGGTACTCATATTCCTTTCGCGCTCGAAAACGACCCGTTCAGCCTCGTCACGATCTCTCAGACTACCTGCGTCATCCACAATATTCAAAAGGGTCAAGATGGCCTCACGCTTGCATGTCGCGGAGATGTTAACCCGCACCAGCTCGGGTTTGAGAAAGCTGCGCAACAGACGTGTCTTCATCCTGTCATCCTTTCCGCATTGCCTGCCGGACAATCGCGGATCATGTAAGCTATCATACGCTTTAATAACGTGAATTATACATATCTGTCATAATTTATACGCTTTTGTCCATAATACAAAAGGGCAAGTCCTGACATAAAAAAACTTTGTCTCTTTGAAAGGAATTATGACGTGAAAGATGTGAACAACGTCTCTATTTGCTCGGCACATTTAAAAAAAGTGGTCACGACGCCTGGATCAAACTGGCCCCCTTGTCCATTCTCGATTTGCTCCAATGCTGCCTCCACAGAAAGGGCTTTGCGATAAACGCGTTGCGAGCGCATGGCATCGTACGCGTCAATAACGGCGAAGATACGCGCGCCAAGACATATTTCTTCTCCCTTGAGTCCTCTCGGGTAACCGGTTCCATCGTATTTTTCTTGATGCGCATACACGATCTCCGCCGCATTTTTTAAATATGTACTCGACGAAAGAATCTTGTAGCCTATTTCGCAATGTCGCTGCATGACACCCCATTCCTCCGGCGAAAGCCTTCCTGACTTGAGCAGTATGCGGTCGGGAATGCCTATTTTCCCGATGTCGTGCAACAGCGCCCCGTGTGCAATATCTTCCAATGCCTGGCCGTCAATATCCATTTCTCTTGCAAGTACTACCGTAAGAGCACGCACACGCTTGCTGTGCTGTCCCACATCTTTTTCTCTTGCATCCAATAATCCGGCAAACGCCTCCAAGGTAAATTCATATGATTTTCGCATTTGCATAAGCGCTTCCCGCAGGTCAGCGCTCTTTTGTCGCACCAATGCTGAAAGGTGCCTTTGATATTGGCGGTTTTCGTGAAGGGCTCGTCCGTAGTTCACGGCACGCTCGACAACAGCCAACAATTGCTTATGCATAAACGGTTTCTGAATAAAATCGTAGGCTCCGTATCGGAGGCTGTCCACGGCGTTCTTCAGACTTGCGTGCCCCGTAATTATGATCGTAATAACAGCATCGTCTATGTCGTGAATTTTTTTAATCAGTTCAATCCCGCTTATCTTCGGCATCTGAAGGTCCGCGAGCACGACATCGTATGTACCATGATGGTTTTTTATATCTTCCAGGGCTACCCCCCCAGACGTTGTTGTAACAACATTGTAAGCCTCTCGCTGCAACATTTTTTCCAGAAGTTTTAGAATCGCGGGGTCGTCATCGACAACCAACACCTTTGCTTTGCTCCCCCGGGTTGACGCTGCGAGCCGCGCATTCGGTTCCACATTGCTTCCTGTGTCCTGCTGCGTAGATTCTTTCGCTTCCCTCTGCCATACCCGCAGGCAGTTTCGGCCGGCACGCTTAGCCATATAGACAGCACGATCTGCTTCGCCCAGCAACTGCTGAGCATCGTCTACGTCTGAACAATCCGGTTTGGCTATCGATAATCCTATCGATACAGTAAGAAAAAGTTTGTGTGAATCTTCACAAAACGTATGATTCCTAATTTCATGGAGCAGGCGTTCCCCGAGCGCGATACCATCGGTATTTTCTCCATGCGGCAGGATAATAACAAATTCTTCACCGCCAAATCTACCGATGATGTCAGAGCCGCGCGCTGTCCCTTGCAGAACGTCGGCGAATTCTTTAAGTACTTGATCCCCGACAAGGTGACCGTACTCATCATTGACGGTTTTAAAGTGGTCTATATCAAGAATCAGCACCGCCATGGAATAATGATATCTCCGGCACCGTTCCCAGATGGCCCGAAATTCTGCTTCAATATGAAGGCGATTATACAGACCGGTCAGCGGATCGTGAATTGCCAGACGCCGCATGCGGTCCATTGCCAGAAACACGGCCGATAAATGATTTGCAACACTGTAAATAAATGAAATATCTGTCGCGCTGTAGCTGTCTTCTTCAACATTGGCCAGAATCAAGAGTCCTTTAACGTCTCCGCCGATGATAATCGGAACAAAAAATGTGCTTCCCGCGCGGTCGGCACCGCCCTCCTGGAGCTCCTCGCCCTGATGCTCGACCCGGACGGCGCCCCGTACCTCCTGGCCGCTTAATGCCTCATAATGGCTTATCATGTTCTCCTCTACCTGCTTCACAAAAGCGGGCGATATCACGCCCTGGATGGTCATCAGCGCCACATATTGGTTCTCTTCAACACCGAGTACTCCGACGATAGAAGACGCTATCGTGCGGCTCAATCCCGTGGTTAGTTTCTGCAAAGCGTCCGTTAACGTTGCGGCCTCAATAGCCGGTTCGGTAAGCCGGCGTAAAACACGTAGTTGATTCTCTATTTTCTGAAGACTCAATTGTTGATTATTGGCCTCGGGAAGTGAAGCATTTGATAATTCTTTGCTTATGCTTTCCAGCAAATGCTGTTTTGTGAAGGGCTTCTCCAATACTTGCGTTACCCCCATGCGTCTTACATGAACAAGCGCCCGGCTGTCCGCATATCCTGTCATTATAATTACTTGCAACCACGGCCAAATTTTCAACGCTTCCGTTAAAAACGCTTCCCCATCCATACGTTTCATCCGCAAATCTACGACCAGCAGATCAAACTCTTCCTGCATCAGCAACTGGAGACCCGCCCGGCCATCCGCCGCCGTTCGCACAACGGCTCCCTGTGCCGTTAATGTCTTTTCGACCATGGTGCAAATGGGGCGCTCATCGTCGAGCACCAATATGCGGCGCCCATTCAGTTTTATCTGGTTTTCTGTGCTCACTTCATCACCTCTTGACGCCGTCTGACAACCGTCGCATTCAAGCAAGCATATCGCCAAACGACCGGATGGCAAGATCATACAAGATCGCCCGCCGTTATCCTAAAAACTTGGCTTGTCCGGTTTTTCACTTCCTCCGGTATTTCCGTAGCTGCCAGGAAAACTTGTCCAACGGTTGCTATCGTCTTCATGAAGGCCGCCCTTCGCACAATATCAAGTTCACCCAAGACATCATCCACTAAAGCCACTATCGGACGATCGTCGCTTAACTCTTCCAGGATGTCTATTGAAGCGAGTCGCATCAGAAGAGACATGAGACGCGCTTGGCCTTCGGAACCAAACACGTCAACCCGACGATCGTCAAGATACAAGATAATGTCATCCCGATGAGGTCCAGCCCGGGTGGTACGCTCATCCCCGTTTTTGGCGTATTTTATTTCCTTATCCAACAGCTCTTCCAGTGTTTCCTGAATCGCAGCTTGCGACACCGAACCGGTAAGATGACGCAATGCATTGGAAGAATACTCGCACCGAACGGTGTGCCCGTCACTGAACAACTGCGGAGCTCTCCTCTCCAGAAGCGTATTGAAGTGCTCAATGAATGATTTGCGTGCCGCTGTTATGTACGCCCCGTGATGTGCCACAGCATGGCTGAATGCATTAACCGTCTTGGATCCATACTTTGCCGACTGACGGATCGCCGTGTTACGCGCTTTTATTGCCACCCGGTATTGAATGCGCTGAGCCAGGTATTCAGCCTTTCCCTGACTTAACACAATGTCTGTAAATCGCCGGCGTTCGGCTGGCGGTCCGTGGATCAACTGAATATCCTCCGGCACGAAAGCTACGCATAAAAAAGTGTTTATAAATTCACTCGCTCTTCGAATGCGCATGCCGTCTATCTTAAGCCGGCGTTCTCCAGCATAGGTTACACTCATGCGCCGTGACAATGAAGTACCGGGCGTTTCCCGAAGAAGACCTTCAAGAAAAAAATAGGAACGATCCCAGTGACAAAGGTCGGAGATTCTGCGGGTACGAAAAGAGCGTAAAAGAGAGAGGTAGTGTATGGCTTCAAGCAAATTGCTTTTGCCCTGACCGTTTTCACCTGTCAATACGGTCAAGCCATTGTCGAATGAGACGTCAAGGGCCTCATAATTGCGAAAATGCCGGAGCTTCAGTCGTGACAGCATACAGCTTATGATCGCATCGGCATAATAACATAGAGAAACCCTTCATCTCCGGAGATGGAAACAGGGCTGTATTGATCATTGAACTGCAAAACAACTTGTTCCGCCTCCAGATGACGCAGAGGATCCATTAAAAAATCAGGATTGAAAGAAATGTTCACCGTCTCGCCGTCATAAGAGACTTCAAGCGGTTCGCTGCCTTCTCCAACCTCAGCGCTGTTTGCACTCAAAGTGGCTTTGGCCTTTTCAAGAGACAACGAAAGCGAGGCGCTTGTTTCACTGACCACCATTGCAACGCGATTGAGAGCCGCCGCAAACGGATCCCTGGGAAATACGGCCGACTGAGAAAAGTTGCTTGGAATTACCTGACGGTAATTCGGATAATTGCCCTCCACCAACTTCGAGACAATCAACGTCTGCCCCAGCAGAAAGGCAGCTCTTGACTCTGAAAACTGCACCGTTAAATCTTCCTTTCCATCCAATATCTTCACCAGTTCGCCCACTACTTTGGGAGGCAAAATTACATCACAATCTGTCACGCCATCGCCATCCAGTGGGCGTTCGATCAAAGCCAGACGGCGTCCATCCGTTGCCACAGCGGTCAAAATTCCTGACCTGATAGTCAGTAACAGCCCGTTCAATACATGCCGCGTTTCATCTGTACTCGCCGCGTATTGAATTTTGCTGAGTATTTTCCTGAACTCATCGGCAGGCAGGGTAAACTCCCAGTCGCCGGCTGTTTCCTCCTCTGAGGGAAACTCCTCCGCATTCAAACCTAACAGCCGAAAGTAGGCATTGCTGCATGATATCGCTGTTTGCTCAGTATCGTTGGTTTCCAAGCATACGTCACCATCCGGAAGAGCATTGACAATCTGTCCAAATTTGCGTGCTGGAAGCGTTGTTTTTCCGGGCTGTTCTGTGTTCGCTTCAATTGTAGAACGCAGATACACCTCCAAATCCGTTGCTGCAATGGTGAGACCGTTATCATCGGCCTGCAAAAGGACGTTATTAAGAACGGGTATGGTAGTTTTTACGTTTACCGCACTCAAAACTTTCTTTAATGCACCGGAAAGTGCTTCTTTCGAAACGGTAAGTTTCATAGCATGCCCCTTTGTTAACAGCTGTCTCTAAGAAGGCGAGTAGTATAGAATAAAAATCGTAATATTAGTATTGGTGGTAATAATGCAAATAAAACGCTAACGTCTTGAAAAATAACAAGAAAGAATAACATTTTGCTGTGCATAACCAACACCACAAACACGCCCTATTCCTGTCAATAAACACTATTAACACAGTCATTAACAGCTTATCAAGACAAGACCGGCAGGTTGTCAACACGTGCGGGTCTGTTTAACTACACCTCCTGAAATGACAGAAGAACCTTCTCTAACACCGTTGACCGACCTTCTGAAAAGGTACCCGTCGTTGCACAACTTGCAACAGAATATTACGAAAACTTTTCAATTGGTGCGTGATTCACTTGCTGGTGGCGGCACGCTCTTTTTGTGTGGAAACGGCGGGAGTGCCGCGGATGCCGAACATATAGCAGGAGAATTGCTGAAAGGCTTTCTGCGAAAGCGCCCCTTGACAGATGACCAACAACGGAGAATTTTAGAGATAAACGACGACGATACGAGCCGCTATCTGTGCACCACACTCCAACGCGGACTCCGGGCCATAGCGCTGACCGGACACCCTTCGCTGGCGACGGCGGTGAGTAATGACTTAGGTGCAGACCTGGCGTTCGCGCAGCAGGTATTTGCAATGGGTCGACCCGGCGACGTTCTTCTGGGACTTTCAACGTCTGGGTATTCACGGAACGTTTTGCTGGCTGCTCGTGTCGCAAAGTCGATAGGTATGAATGTTGCTGCTCTGACAGGGCAAGACGGCGGTGAGCTTGCACGCTGTGTGGATGCGGCGATTTGCGTACCGGCCCGTAAGACACACCTCGTACAAGAGTTGCACCTGCCTGTATACCATACATTATGCAGCATGCTGGAAGAAGCATTTTTTGGCGATGAGTAAATCAGATGCCGGCACTGTACCGTTATTGGCAACGCGGCAAGGGTTGTATATTGTAAAGGTTATACGAGACAACCGCGCAAGCATGAAATACGACTTAACATCAACCAGGGAGTTCCCGGCGTGACAGGAAGTGACGAACTTATAGTTGATTTGTTGACCACTCGAGGAATCCTTACCGAAGAGCAGGCCGCGGAAGCACGTGAGCAGGCGGACGAGACAAACGATGCCGTCATCGAGGTGCTCGATAAGCTGGGGTATGTAAGCGAAGAACAGGTCATGATGATTCTGGCCGGTGAATACGGTATGGATACTTTTGACCTAACGGACTATACGATACCCGGGGATGTTATTGAATCCGTTCCGGGAGACCTTGCGCGTCAATACAAAGTGATTCCTGTTATGAAGAATGACGGCACCGTCATTGTGGCAATGGAAAACCCGACGGACTTGGAAACGCTGGATTCGCTGCGCTACATCTTAAAAACAGACGTAGAAGGCGTCATCGTACCACGTAACCAGATCCGGCAAGCCTTGGAGCAACACTACGGTGGGGTTGAAGAAAGCGTTGAAAATTTTCTTGAAGATATCACGGAAGGCGCCGTTGATATCAGTGAGGTAACAGGAACAACTCAACTTTACGAAGAGGTGCCGGAAGATACGGAAGAAGATGCTCCCATCATTCGCTTAGTATCCCTTATTATCCTGGAGGCTTTCAGAAAACGTGCTTCGGATATTCACATGGAACCGCTTGAAAAACGGTTTCGAATACGCTATCGGATAGACGGCGTTCTGAATGAAGTGGACAACCCGCCTAAATATTTACAGAACAATATACTGAGCCGCCTGAAAATAATGTCGCGAATGGATATCTCTGAACACCGAGTACCACAGGATGGAAGAATCCAAATAACCGCGATGGGACGCGAGCTGGACCTGCGCGTGTCTGATATTCCATGTACGCACGGCGAAAGCATTGTGATGCGTATTTTGGACAAAACAAGCATGATGCTGGGGATTCCTGAACTGGGATTTTTGGCCGACGATGCTGAGACAATCGAACACATTATAGGACTGCCCGATGGCCTCTTCCTCGTCACGGGTCCGACAGGATCCGGAAAAACAACGTCGCTGTATGCTTTTCTGCATCAGCTGAACCAGCCTACGCGCAAAATCATCACAGTTGAAGATCCTGTGGAATATGAAATTCCCGGCATTAATCAGGTGAACATAAACACCGCAGTCAATCTGACGTTTGCTGCTGCCTTGCGGTCTATGCTTCGTCAAGCGCCGAATATCATTATGGTCGGTGAAATCCGTGATATGGAAACAGGCAATATCGCTATCAATGCGGCACTTACAGGACACTTGGTCTTTAGCACATTGCATACGAACGATGCCCCCAGTGCCGTAGCACGACTGGTCGACATGGGGGTCAAACCTTTCCTGGTAGCCTCTGCTGTCCGAGCCATTATGGCACAACGCCTTGTTCGTAAAGTATGCAAAAATTGTGCCGAGCCCATAGACGTTACCGATGGTGAACTGGCTGCCCTCGGACTGCCGCGTTCACATTTCGACGGCTCAACCCTGATGCGGGGGACGGGATGCAATGAATGCAACGGAGGATACCGTGGACGCATCGGGATCTTCGAGATTTTCATGGTGGACGAACGCGTTCAGGAGCTTATTTATGAACACGCGTCGTCTTCGCAAATCCGGGAATATGCGCGAGAAGCGGGTATGCGTACACTGCGCGAAGACGGACTGCGCAAAGCCGCGAACGGCATGACCACACTGGAAGAAGTTATTCGTGTAACAGCGACCGATGAGGCAGACGTCGCCGTCGAAGCGTAAAGGACATCATGACACTGTACCCCAGAAACAACCCACAATCGGTGAAAACAGGATAATTAAACGATGGTCAATGTGGAAATCGATGCCAGCAGCAGTGCATTATGGCATCTCATTCTGGATGCTGGCAAGGCAACAGAAGATCAGTTGTTGGAAGTCTATGAAGAACATGAGCGCACGGGTAAAGCATTCACGACCGTGCTTTATAACTACGATATTATTACGGAACAGGAATTGCTCCAGCTTATAGCCGATAATCTGGCCACTGAAGTTGTCGACCTGAAACAAACCTCACCATCTCGCGAACTCGTCGAGAAAATAAGCCCGGCCATCGCGCGCATGTATCAGATTGTGCCAGTGAAAGAAGACGATGGCGTCCTCTATGTGGCCGCGGAAGATCCGATGAATTACCGAATGATCGATGAACTCAATTACGTTATTGGCCAGGATTGCCGTATTCTGGTAGCCCCCCCCACGGACATCGAGGATGCGTTGGATTTCTTTTATCCGCAAGACGTGGACTCTGTGCATGATGTGCTTGCGGAAATAGAGAACAGTGATCTCATCGAAGTTAGCGGAGACGAAGATTACGAAAATACGGATGAGCTGGAAGAGATGGCCGCCAACGCTCCCATCGTACGGTTTGTGGACGTCGTCCTCTACCAGGCCGTTAAAGAGCAGGCGAGCGATATCCATTTTGAGCCTTTTGCTGATGAATTCAAGATCCGCTATCGCATTGACGGAGCACTGTACGAAATGGCACCACCGCCAAAGCATTTAGCCTTACCCGTCATCAGCAGGATTAAGGTTATGAGTAACCTGAACATAGCGGAACGCCGCAAGCCCCAGGACGGCCGCATCGAGTTGCGGATTGCCGGGCGCCCCGTGGACTTGCGGGTGTCTACGCTGCCCACTCAGTACGGCGAAAGTGTCGTGCTCCGCGTTCTTGACAGAAGCGTTGTTGAGTTGAATTTGGATCACATTGGCATTGATGCAAATAATGTAAAAACATTGCGGCGACTGATTCATCAGCCCAACGGAATCCTTATTGTAACGGGGCCCACCGGCAGTGGTAAAACAACAACCCTTTATTCCTGTCTGAAAGAAATCAACTCCGTGGGGGAAAAGCTGTTGACGGCCGAAGATCCGGTGGAGTATGATCTTGAAGGAATTATGCAGTTGGCGGTAAGGGAAGCAGTGGGTATGGATTTTGCCCGAGCACTGCGGGCGTTTCTACGCCAGGATCCAGACCGCATTATGGTCGGTGAAATTCGTGACCTCGAGACCGCCGCCATGGCGGTGCAAGCATCGCTGACGGGTCACTTGGTATTAAGCACGCTACATACAAACGATGCCGCCGGCGGTATCACGCGATTGATCGATATGGGGGTTGAACCTTTCCTTATCAGCTCCACCGTCATTGGTGTTGTAGCCCAACGTCTTATCCGTCGCATATGCCAGTCCTGCAAGACAGAATATACGCCCACGGACAAAGATGTGGAAGCCTTGGGAATTGAACGAGAACAGGTCGGCGACAGATCCTTTTACTACGGAAAAGGATGTGCAAACTGTAATAACACAGGGTACAAGGGCAGGGTCGGAATATTTGAACTGCTGCAAGTTTCTCCGGATATTCAAGATATGATCAATCAACGCCTGCCCACAGGCATCATCCGAAAACAAGCCGTCCAGGACGGTATGGTCCTGTTGCGTGAAAGCGGTATACGAAAAGTGCTGGACGGCATGTCAACAGTCGAAGAAGTTGTCCGTTACACTTGATATAAAAGTCCCAGTAAGGAGAAGAACGCGATGGCATCCCTTGAAATGGCGGACTTGCTGCAGCTGGTGATAGACGAAGGTGCCAGTGATCTGCATTTGCCGGTAGGATCTCCTCCTGTCTTGCGGCTGCATGGAGATATGGTCCCTTTGGACGCTGAGTTGCTAACGGCGGATGATACCGAGCGCCTCATGAAGTCTATCACGTCGGATCAAAATCAGCAGGCCTTACGTGAAAATGGTGGTACGGACTTCGGATTTGCGTTCGGTGAGCAGGCGCGGTTCCGCGTCAGTATCTTTCGCCAAAAAGGATCGGTCGGCCTTGTTCTTCGTACGATACCCAACGAACTGATGACGCTTGAGGAGATAGGATTACCACCGGCCACAAAGGATATTCTTTTCCGACCGCGGGGTTTGGTGTTGGTTACGGGGCCCACGGGATGCGGAAAATCCACCACGCTTGCGTCCATGCTCGACGTAATCAACAAGGAACGCGCATGTCACGTGATTACAGTCGAAGATCCCATAGAGTTCTACCATGACCACAAAAACTGTGTCATCACACAACGAGAAATCGGCGTGGATGTACCCGGCTTTGCCGAAGCTCTGCGGCGCGCCCTGCGCCAGGACCCCGATGTTATTCTCGTAGGAGAAATGCGCGACCTTGAGACGATCCGGGCCGCTGTACAGGCCGCGGAAACCGGACACCTCGTGTTCGGCACACTCCATACAACGGGTGCCGCGGAGACCGTTGACCGTATTATTGATGCATTTCCCACGGACGAACAAGAGCAGATTCGAACGCAGGTCGCCGCCACCGTTGTTGCGGTTATTTCCCAAGTACTACTGCAGCGACAGGATGGACCGGGCCGCCTGGCCGCCTTCGAAATAATGATCTCAACCCCGTCGATTCAGGCACTGATCCGCGACAATAAGTCCTTCCGTATCACCTCCGATATACAGACGGGTGCAAAATACGGCATGAGTACTCTTGATGCACATCTGATAAGTTTGTATCAGGAAGGCAGAATTTCCTATGGCGATGTAATCACAAAGTGTCGCGACCAGCAAAGCGTGATGCAGAAGATTCACAATCAGTAATGAACCTGATCATATGCTAAGACGGATGTGTGTCAACGGCAAGCTGAAGAGACACATCTCACGCTGAAAGGATAACCTATGCCCACATTTCAATACACTGCGATGGACGGCGAAGGCCGTGAACAGAAAGGACGGGTCGACGCTCAGAACGAGCAGGAAGCAGCAACAAAGCTCAAACATATGGGGCTTTTTGCAACAACGCTGACTCAGGCGCGTGGTGGCGCGCGGACCCGTGGCGGAGGCCCTGCCCGATCCAGGCCCGCAGCCAAAAAGGGTACCATTGTTCTCGGGACACCAGTCCTGAAAAAGAAAAAACTGACGACCTTTACGCGTCAGCTGGCAACGCTGCTGAGTGCCGGACAAGCGCTTGTACGAGCCTTGCGAACATTGGAGCGCCAGAATCGGAAAGACGCGGCCAGCGCTCGCGTCATAGGCGAACTGGGGGACG
>JAIPIM010000015.1 GCA_021734725.1 Minisyncoccota bacterium
GTGGGCGCCGGGGGCTTGGCCGCGGGTTGGGCCGCCGGTTCTTCCGCTTTCGCCGGGGCTTGCGGGGCGGGCGTTTCTTGCGGGGCGGGTGCCGGTTGTTCCGGTTGTTTGATCTCCGGGATGTCTTCGCCGGGCTCGCCGATGACCGCCGCGATACTCATGACCGGCATTTCTTCATTCTCGGGGATCACAACTTTCAGGAGGGTCCCCTCGAACTGCGATTCCACCTCGAGGACGGCTTTATCGGTTTCGACTTCGAACAGCACATCGCCTTTGGTCACCGTATCGCCTTCGGACTTGTGCCATTTGACGATGGAGACGGTTTCGACGGTCTGGCCGAACTTGGGAATGGGAACTTGTTTTGCCATGATTTAACTCTCGTTCTGGTGAATGGTTCGTCGGGATTACATCAGGGATTTGGCCGCGGCCATAACATCGCCGGCGTTCGGCAGGAACGCCTGTTCCAGACTGTACGCCTGGGGCGCAATGCCGTTAGCCGCACCGACTTTGACCGGCGGGGAGTCCAGGTAATCGAAACATTCACGGGTGACGCGTGCCACGATGTCACCGGTAAAGCTGCCGATATCCACGCACTGACTGACCACGACACAGCGTCCGGTCTTGCGCACGGACTCGAAGATGGTGGTTTCGTCCAGCGGTACGAGGGAGCGCAGGTCGATGACTTCGGCGCTGATGTTTTCTTTTGCCAGAGTTTCGCCGGCGGTAACGGCGTCCGGTACGGCCGGGCCCCACGCCAGGATGGTGACGTCATCGCCTTGACGGAGGACGTTTGCCTCGCCGAACGGCACCAGGTAATCGTCGTCCGGGACGGTGCCCTTTTCGTTGTACAGCAGCTGACTTTCCACGAACATCACGGGATTGTTGTCGCGGATAGCAGTTTTCAGCATGCCTTTGGTGTCGTATGCGTTTGACGGGTAGACCACGCGCAGCCCGGGGATATGGCAGAACACGGACTCGAGCGACTGCGAGTGCTGTCCGCCATAGCCTTTGCCGCCGCCGACGCTGACGCGGTAGACCAGCGGGACTTCCGTGGCGCCGCCCACCATGTAATGCCACTTAGCGGCCTGGTTGGCGATCTGGTCCGACGCCATGAGGGAGAAGTCCATGTACATGAGTTCCGCGACCGGGCGGTAACCGCTCATGGCCATGCCCACGGCGGTGCCGCAGATACAGGCTTCCGAGATGGGTGCGTTGAACACGCGGTTGCGTCCGAACATTTCCAGCAGGCCTTTGGTGGCTTTGAATGCCCCGCCGTAGTCCGCCACGTCTTCGCCGTAGAACACCACGCGATTGTCGCGCAGCATTTCTTCGATCAAGGCTTCCTTGATGGAATCGCGTACGGTGATTCGGTTGTCTTTATCCCGTTTGATGGTCGGTGGTTCTGAGTAGGTTTCCACCTTTTGGAATTTAGCCGGGACGTCACTGCACACGGTATCGGTGTACATGTATTTAATCACGTCTTCCGGCGCCGGGTCGGCCGATTCCGCTGCGCGCTGGGCGGCGCGTTCGTTGCGCTGCGCCACTTTTTCTTCCAGATTCTGCAGCTGTTTATCCGTGGCCACGTCGGCATCGATCAGCGCTTTCCGGAATGTTTTAAGCGGGTCGATTTCTCTGTAGCGCGTTTCTTCGTCGCGGGTACGGTATTCGTTCCTGGGATCGGACAGCGAGTGGCCGTAGTAGCGGTATGTATCGAATTCCAACAGTACCGGTCCTTTGCCGTCAAGCATGATTTTACGGGCCCGCGCGAGAGCGTCGCGAACCGCCAGGGGATCCATGCCGTTAACCACTTCGGCGTGCATGTTATTCAGGCCGAAGCCCGCCCCGCGGCGCGCCAGAAAATCAACGCCCGTGACTTCGTCTTGACAGCGTCCGGTCATGCCGTAGTGGTTGTTGATAATGCAGTAGACCACGGGGAGGCCGAACTTGGTTTGTGCCATATCGCCGGTGTACTGTGATTGCGCGGCCCAGTTCAACGATTCCAGGACCACGCCATTGGCGTAGGCGCCGTCGCCGGCGAAGCATGCCGTGATCCGCTCGTGTTCGGGTTCCAGGCGGCAGGTCATGGCCGCGCCCGTGGCGATGGGGACCCCGCCGCCCACGATGGCGTTTGCGCCTAAGTGGCCCACACGGAAATCGGCGATATGCATACCGCCGCCGCGTCCTTTGCCGTATCCGTCTTCCTTACCGAACAGTTCAGCGATAGTGCGGAACACATGGTCTTCCATGACAGCGTCCTGGAGCTTACGGCCTTTCAGATCCGCGCAGTCCGGGCGGCGCTCGCGCAACTGATCCTCGGTCATTTCAAAGATGGCGAATACACCCTTTGCGATCGAGTCGCCGTGTCCCCGGTGGGTGGAGGTGATGTAATCGGCGAGCGAGAGCACGCTGCACACCCCGGCGGATGTCGCTTCCTGGCCGATGGACAAGTGTGTTGGGCCGCGATAGTTGTAGTCAGCAATTGCTTCGTACGCGCCGGTACGGAGCTTGAGAATCATGTCCTCGAACTCGCGAATGGTGAGCATGCATTCATAGAGGCGCATGGATTCCGCTTTGGAGATCGTGCGGCTCTTGAGTTCTTTGGCCAGGGTCTTCTTGTACTGGAACACGGGGATCGGGTCGAACGTCACTTCCCGAGGTGCGAAATCCGGGGTGATGTCGCTGTAGTAGTTCATGTCTTTGGTGGTTTCTTTACTCATGTGTCCATCCGTTTTTGTTGGGGGTTGGTTAATCAGCCACAATAACTTCGATGCCAAGTGATTCCAGCTCTTTTTTCAGGCTGTTGTCAATGGCGTCGGTAACCAATACATCAACGTCCTCAATGACGCCGCTGCGGGTGAACGAGGGCACGCCCAGTTTCGAGCTGTCGGCCAGCAGGATGACCTGATTGGCGCGCTCCATCACCCGTTCTTTGGTAAACGCTTCGCTCGGGTCGGTGGTGGTCATGCCGTCCTTCAGAGTGAAGCCGATGGTTCCCATGAACGCTTTGTCCACGTGTACGCTTTGGACGACCGGCGTGGTGAGGGGGCCCACCAGTGTTCGGCTGAGGGCGCGGAACTCACCGCCGACGAGGATCAAGAGGTGTTCGCAGGTCATCAGTTCGGCGGCGGCCATCAGTGAATTGGTGACGACGGTGAGATCATGCCGTGCTTCCAGCAGGCGCGCCAACATGAGGATCGTACTGCCGCCGTCCAGGTAGATGCGATCATGGTCTTCCACCAGTTTGAGTGCGGCCGTTGCGATGGCCTGCTTCGCCGCTGTATTCTGGGACTGTTTATCGTGGAAGAGCGGTTCGACCCGTGTCATGCGTCGCAGAGTGGCGCCGCCGCGTACGCGTTCAAGCAGTTTCCGTTCGTGCATGCTCTGCAGGTCACGCCGGATGGTTGCGGGTGAGACGCCGAGTGTATCGCTGAGTTCGGCCACTGTCAGGACCGTTGTTTCCCGCAGCAGGTCCAGTATTTTCTCTTCACGCTCGGGTGTAAGTAAGCGATGGTCATTCATGGTCGTTACCGCGCATGTATAGCGTATTCTAAAGCATAACTATACAGTCCGAATGATTGTTTGCAAGCGATAATTGATTGAAAATGATTAGAAGTGCGTGAAGTATGCAGAGATGGGGGGGGTGAGTTCAGAAGTCCTTGCACAGCGATCCCATAACTCATGAGGATTGGCGGATTTCGGCGAATTCTGTGCTTGGGTGACTGTAGATTTCGGCATCCCTGTTTGCATTCTTAACCATTTGCGCCCGAACATCCAGAACTGAAACAACCAGATTAGGGTAAGGATTACGGCGAAAGATTACGGTGGACCAGTTCACTGTTCTGGTAATCCGTAATCGTACGCCGAAACGGACCGGCAGGTTTCAGGCGCCGGCGCACTGACGTACTGAAGCACATCTTCGTCTGGTCTCGCAACCAGCTGTACCACCGCTGAAATGTCACGGCTTCAGGTCATTCTTATCCGACGTCAGGGCGTTTTACTTTGAGTGCGGGGTTTTTGTGTTCCCGAGTGTGTAGGCGCCTGCGGTTTCGGCTGCGTTTTGTTGTGCGGATGGGGCGATGGGATAGTGGAGCGGGGCTTGGCTCAGCGCGTGGGTGAGGCGGTTAGCAAGCGCATCGAGTTCTCGGAGTTCGCATTCCCAGACCACGAGCACGTGCCAGCCCTGGTTGCGGAGGGCGGTCTGGACGTTGCGGTCGCGTTCGACATTACGTTCGAATTTTTCCTGCCAGAAGGTCGTGTTGGTCTTTGGCGTGGTGGTGTATTTGCATCCCTTGTGGCGATGCCAGAAGCAGCCGTGGACGAAGATGACTGTGCTGTACTTGGGCAGGACAACGTCGGGTTTTCCGGGCAGGTCACGGCGGTGGATGCGAAAGCGGTAGCCCATGCGATGGAGTAGGGAGCGGACTGTTTTTTCCGGTGTTGTGTCCTTTGACCGGATGCGGGACATGTTCCAGCTGCGATGGTCAGGTGTCAGATGGTCCGTCATGCCTCGTCGTCCCGGTCGCCGAAGAAACAGAGGCGGCAGTGGGCGCAGTCCATTTCGGCCGGGGCCTTATACTTACCGTCTTTAGCGGCTTTTCGGGCTGATATCCAATTCATACCGGCCAGGAAGAACCCCAGAGCGATGAAGGCGCCCGGGGGGAAGGTCATGAGCATGAATTCATACTTCCAGTTGGGTATCAACTGGACATCGAACAGTGCGCCGCCACTGAGGAATTCGCGGACCCCGCCCAACGCCATAAGCGTCAGGGTGAAACCGACGCCCATGCCGAGGGCGTCCATGACGGAGCGCATGAGTGTATGGCGCGAAGCGAACGCTTCGGCCCGTCCCAGGACGGTGCAGTTTACGACGATCAGTGGAATGAATATGCCCAGCGCGAGGTGGAGTTGCCGGAAGTAGGCCGCCGTAAGCATATCGACGAGCGTCACGAACGTGGCGATGATCACGATATAGCAGGGGATTCGGACTTTTTTGGGGACGATATTGCGAATGAGCGAGACCACTACGTTACTGCCCAGGAGGACGAAGAGGGTGGCCAGTCCCATACCCATTCCGTTGCGGATGCCCGTGGTGACGGCGAGGGTCGGGCACAGTCCGAGCAACAGTACGAGGACCGGGTTTTCCTGCCAGAGACCTTTGGTAAACTCTTTAATCATCGACATGTTCTGGTTTTCCTCGCTCTTTGCGCCTTCGAGCATCTTTGTGGTGAATAATGAAGGCTGGTACCGAATCGGACTTAAAACGTCGTGTTTGCCGTTGTTTTCTCTTTTGTCGTCACCGTTTCGCCGGCGGGTGCGGTCACGATGGTTTGCCGATGAGTTTCGAATGCCTTTGCCACATGAGTGACGGCGTCCGCCACGGCGCGGCTGCTGATGGTGGCGCCTGAGACTGCATCGATTGTGCCGTCGTCGGCCTTCACTTTGTAGGTTGTTTTATTCAGCAGATTATACTGTTCGTACTGGTCCAGGTACGAGTTTGGTGGTAGTGCCTTATCGTCGTGCTTGTCTGTTTCTGGGCTGCCGAGGATATCTCCCAGTGTTTTTTCGGTGCGTCGATCGGTTGCCTGTGTGCCGAGACCTGGTGTTTCCGCGTGTTCGGTTACGAGCACTTTACGGATAGTGCCATCGGGATCGAAGCCCACCAGCACCTTCAGTAGACCGCCGTAGCCATTCGCGGTGGCGCCCTGGCCGGCGAGTGCGACGATGCGGTTGTCCCGGCGTGCGCGGTAGAACGTGGTGTCCAGGTCCTTGTTTTGCACAACAACGGTATCCTGCAACGGTGTATTGGTATGTTCCGGGAGTACTTTTTTAAGCGCCGTGCTTTTGGCTTCGATGGCAGCTTGTGCGCGAGCGTCTTTGGTGCGTTCGTTCGCCAATGCGAGGACGCCGGAGGCGATGGCGCAGACGCCGGCCAGTGACAGAGTGAGTATAAGGATATCCTTCATGCGTTTGCTTCCCTATTACGCGTTGCCAGTCCGAACGGGCGGGTGGCGGTATAGCGGTTAATCAGCGGGACGAGTGCGTTCATGAACAGGATGGCGAAGCTCACGCCTTCCGGGTAGTTTCCCCACACGCGAATCACACAGGTGACGACACCGCAGCCGATGCCGAAGACGACGGCGCCCAGTTTTGTCATGGGGCTGGTGACCATATCCGTTGCCATGAAGATCGCGCCGATCATGAGGCCGCCCGTGAGGATGTGGAAGAGTGGTGTGGGCGTTGTGGCGGGGTTTGCCAGGTGAACTCCCCAGGTGATCAATGCCAGCGTCGTGATGTATGCGGTGGGAACCTGCCAGCGGATATAGCCGAAGTACACCAGCACGACACCGCCCAGCAGAAGAGCGGCGGCCGACGTTTCGCCGATACATCCTCCCATATTACCCACGAAATAATTAAAATAATCCGCGTTGATTGTCCCCTGTGACGCGAGGTCGAGCGGTGTAGCCGTTGTTACGGCGTCCGGGAGGAAGTTCCCCGGCGTCGGTGTGACCCAGGTGGTCATAAGTTTTGGAAAGGCGATAAGAAGACCGACGCGCCCGACCAGTGCGGGATTGAATATGTTGTAGCCCAGTCCTCCGTAGAGTTGCTTACCCAGTCCGATGGCGAGCAGGGCGCCGATCACGCACACCCACCAAGGCGTTGCAGCCGACAGATTCATTCCAAGCAGGATACCGGTGAGCAGTGCACTGAAATCGCCGATTGCGTTTGGGCGCTTGAAGAGCTTGCAGAAGAACGCTTCGAAGGCGATGCATGCGATGCTTGTGACCAGAATCACTCGCAGGGCGGGCCATCCGAAGAAGTACACACCGGCGACACAGGCCGGCAGGAGTGCAAGGACAACCGTGAGCATGACCCTGCGGGCGTTCTGCGGCTGGTGAATATGCGGCGAGCTGCTTACCACAAGCGACGAGGGGTTCGGCAGTTTTACGGTTTCCTCCGCCATGTCTTATGCTCTCTTTCCTGTGGGTGCCGTATTGCTTACGACATTAACGTCTTGACGCCAATGACGTTATTTGTTCTGTTCCGCTTTGCGTCGTGCGACGATTTCTGCTTTAGCGCGCTTCAAGTGATGGACCAGCGGGCGATAGGTGGGGCACATGTAGGCGCAGCACCCGCACTCGATACAATCCATGGCGTGCCAGGCCTCGGCCAAGTCGAATCGTTCGTTTTCGATTTGCACGCTTAATGTTCCCGGCATGATGTTCATGGGGCACACATCCACGCATTGGCCGCAGCCGATGCACGGACCGGAGGTGAACTCCGAGGTTTCGTCACTGTTCAGCAAGAGGATCCCCGATGTGCTTTTAATGATCGGTACGTCGAGCGAATAGACGGCGAGCCCCATCATCGGTCCGCCGAAGATTATCTTTGCGGGATCGTTGTGGACGCCTTTGGCGAGAGTCAGGGCAGCTTCCAGAGGGGTCCCCACGCGGAGCCGCCAGTTCCCCGGTTTGACCACGGGTGTGCCGGTGATGGTGGTGATGCGTTCGTAGAGGGGTTTGCCGTCCAGAACGGCCTCCGCGACCGCGGCGGCGGTGCCGACGTTCTGGACGACGGCGCCCACGTCCATGGGGAGGCCGCCGGTCGGGACACGACGTCCGCTGACAGCGTAGATCAATTGTTTTTCAGCGCCCTGGGGATATCGGACCTTGAGCGGTGCGACCTCCATTTCGAGTTTTTCGGCCTTTGTCTGCATCAGTTCGATGGCATCCGGTTTATTGTTTTCGATTCCGATGATCACCTTTTTGCAGCCGAGTATACGTGCAATGATCTGTGTGCCGGTCAATACTTTATCGGGATCCTCGAGCATGAGGCGATGATCGGCTGTGAGGCACGGTTCGCATTCTACGCCGTTGATAACAAGCAGATCGATCGGTTTGGCGGGGGGGGGTGAAAGTTTGACGTGCGTGGGGAATGCCGCGCCGCCCATGCCCACAATACCGGCGTCCGCGATGCGTTTTTTCAGGTCGTCGGGTGCACTGTTTTGCCAATCGTCCATGGGCGTCAGGGTGTCGTCCGGAGTGTCGTCACCGTCGCTGGTCAGTTCGACGGCCGGCACGCTGGCGCCGGCGGGTCCGGTGCATGTCGTTACGGCGGATATGGTGCCGCTGGTTGGTGCGTGGATGCCGGCGGAGACGAAGCCGCCGGGCTCGGCGATCAATTGACCGCGGCGTACGGTGTCCTTTTTCTTGACCAGGACATTGCAGGGGGCGCCGATATGTTGCTGCAGCGGCACCACGTATGTTTCGAGAAGCGGTGCTGTCTGAATCTCGAAAGCCCCGGTGACCTTTGCTTCCGGCGGATGAATGCCGCCGTGGAATTTCGCCTGTTTAGGCATTCGCGACCTCTTCTTCCTGCTGCGCCTCCTCACGGTGTTCGAGGGCCGGCATGGATTGTTTTACCAGCAACGATGGTTGCAGGCATTTGGTTGGACACACCTCGGCCAGATCCGCGGACGGTGGGTTCTCGTAATTCACGCGCGCGATGAATCCGTCCATATACATTTGGCCCTCCTCAGCGCTTTTCACGCACTTTTGACAGGCAATACAAGATACATCGCAGACTTTTCGCGATTGCGCGCCTTTTTCCGGATTATTGCAGAGGTTATGCAAGGGTGCGTCTTTCGGCACGAGTTCGATGAGGTTGCGCGGGCATGCCGCCACACACTTTCCGCAACCGGTACAGACGTCCGGGTGAACGACGGCGAGTCCGTGTGGTGTGATTTCAATGGCGTCGAAGGGGCAGGCACGGGCGCAGGTTCCCAAGCCCAGGCAGCCGTACTGGCATGCCTTGGTTCCACCGGCTACCAAGTTAGCGGAACGGCAATCGAGAATACCATTGTAGTTAGCGTTCCAGTTAGCCAGGCGGTTGTCTCCACCGCACCGTACGACGGCCACCTTTTCCAAGCGTTCTCCCAGGGAAACGCCGAGAACGCTGGCGATTTGCTGAACTTCGTCGGGCGACGATACCGGACAGTTTTCCGGGGTGGCCTCGCCTTCGACCAATGCGCGTGCGAATTCCGCACAGCCGGCATAGCCGCAGGCGCCACAGTTGGCTTGCGGGAGGAGTTCTTCAACTTCTTCGACGCGCGGGTCGGTTTTTACCGCAAATGCTTTGGCTGCAAGTGCGATAACGAATCCCAGCGCACCGCCTAGTATGACCAAGAAAATGACAGCGTTCATACGACGACCTGTTGTGTTGTCCGTTGGGCCTGAAGTGCAACTTCGATCATGCCCGATAAAACTTGTCTGTAAGCTTATGTTCAAGCATCATGCGGGGGGATGCTTGTGAATTCCATTATCCGCCCAATCCCGCGAACCCCATGAAAACCATGGCCAGGATCCCGGCGGTGATAAACGCGATGGCGGCACCTTCCATGCACGTGGGAATCTGGGCGAGGTCCAGTTTCTCGCGCAGGCTGGCGAAGAGTATCAGTGCCAGCGCAAAACCGATGGCCGATGCGGCACCGAATACCGCGGATTTCATAATTCCGTAATCATTTTGCGCGCACAGTACGGCCGCGCCCAGGACAGCGCAGTTTGTCGTGATCAGGGGCAGATAGATGCCGAGAGCGCGGTGCAAGGGGGGGCTGAAGCGTTGCATGGTGAGTTCCACCAATTGCACCAGGGATGCAATCACAAGGATGAAGACAATCGTCTGCAAATAGCTGAGGTCTGCTTGCAGCAAAGGGGCCCCTGGGAGGAGCACATGCTGATTGATGGCGGCTGTCACGCCGGATGCCAGGGTCAGGACGAAGAGGACGGCGCCGCACATGCCGAGAGCGGTATCCAGGCGCTTGGATACACCGAAGAACGGGCACAGCCCGAGGAACCTTGTGAGCACAAAATTATTGACGAGGATGGCACCGATTATCAGCGCGAAATAACCTTGTTCTTCCATGGCACGGCGATCTCCCGGGCAGTCGATGTTGCGTTGGCGGGATACAGCACTGAAACAAACCGCAGTACTGTAGTTTCCATCGTGAATTTGGCAAGTTCTTTGGCTGCCCTGCCGTGACCCGCCAGTGCGCCCGGGCGGCCCGGAGGACCGCAAGTACTACGCCGGCGCACTGTAGATCCCGGGGACGGCGAGGCTTGACGATTACGCCGACAGGTCATCAAAAACGACGGGGATGCGTTGCTGGAATTCAGCGAGCAGAGGAATGGCGATTTCCTGCATTTGCGGATGAGCGTCCGATGCGGCGCGGAGCTGGAAGAAGTTGCGCCACTCGCGCAGGTTCATGGTGACCACGATTTCTGTTTTCAACGAGTTCGGCAGGACGCTTCGGGCTTCCTGTGGCGAGGCGCCCAGTGTCAGCAGTTCGAAATAGGCCTTTTCCGCTGTTCGCATGGCGTTTTCCCACGCCATGATTTTGCGTTTGTCTTCGGGGTTTTCGGGATTCCAGAAACAGGGGCGTACGACGCAGATTTCGTTCCCGAACTTGTCGCGGCTGTAATTGCAGTAGCGCGTGGATTCCTGGCAGTAGCTGGCCAGGCGATGGCGCACGATTTCATGAGACACCCCGCGGTCGCAGAAGATGCGGACGGTGACAGTCACATGTTCAATCACGGCCAGGTGTCCATGCTTGACCAGGCGGCCGACGAAAGTGTGGGCGGATGAGGACGTAACTCTGTCTTCGCTCTTGTAGGCTGTGCGCCCCACTTTTTCGATGAAGGCGAGAATGTCATGTCCTTTGATGTCGGATTCGATCATGAAATGTGCGTCGACAATTTGCATATCGGTGTTCCTTTGGTGGGGGAGCCCGTCCTGAATCCGTGATAAAATTGGCGAACAAGTGTTGTTGTCGTTTATACAGAAGACCTTTGCACCACCGCTGAAAGTTCACGGATTCAGGGCCCGTGTAATGACAGAGGCAACATAAAACCGCCTTTGCTAAAAGTCGAGAACACGGTCTGGCTTAAAGTGACAGTCAGTTACGCGGGGCAGGGAGGCGCACCCGTTGGCGTTCACGCCCTCCTGAGGTGGGTTACGGCTTGAAAGGGCGGGAATTGCTGAAATATTGTTAGTTTTTCTGGATTGGCAAAGGAGTTTGGCCATGGCAGGCATACCGAATTTTGTGGTGATTTTTCTTGATGACTCCGGGTGGGCGGATTTTCGGCCGTTCGGTGACACCGACTATCCGACGCCTAACGTCGAACAGCTGGCGGCTGACGGGTGTAGGTTTGACCAATTCTACGTGCCGCAGGCAATCTGTTCGGCGTCACGCGCCGCGCTCTTGACGGGGTGTTATCCGGAGCGGACGAAGGTATTCGGCGCGTTGTCTCCTCGCGTTCGCGGGCTTGACCCGTCGATGCCGGTTCTCAGTGAGGTCCTTAAGCAGAGGGGGTATGCGACGGGATTTTTCGGGAAATGGCACATTGGCGATCATGAAGAGACGCGCCCTCCGGCCAGAGGGTTTGATGAATCCGCCGGTCTGATGTACTCCAACGATATGTGGAAGCATCATCCGGAATCCCGGTGGTTCGATCAGTTCGAATTGCAGTACTGGGAGAGCGGAAACGTTGTAATCGACGATGTCTCGCCGGAGCAGCAGCGGCAGCTGACCACGTGGGCCACCGAATACGCTGTCGATTTTATCAAGCGTCACGGAGACGAACCGTTCTTCTTGTATGTTCCGCACAACATGCCGCACGTACCCATTTTCTGCAGCGACAAATTTGAGGGGAAGTCGGGATGCGGCTTGTATGCGGATGTGATGATGGAGATCGATTGGTCGGTCGGGCAGATTCGCCAGGCATTGGTGGAGGCCGGGGTTGATGACAACACGTTGATTGTGTTTACCTCTGACAATGGGCCGTGGATATCCTATGGCAACCACGCGGGGCGTACGCCTTTCCGAGAAGCCAAGGGTACGAGCTTTGACGGGGGTACGCGGTCGGCCTGTATCATGGCGTGGCCCGGACGGATTGCGGCGGGGGGCGCTTGCAGCCGTGCATTCTGTTCGGTGGACTTGCTGCCGACATTTGCCAATCTTGCCGGAGCGCCTCTTCCGGAATCGCCAATTGACGGTGTGGATGTCTGGCCCCTGATCAGCGGCGACGAGAATGCCTGCAACCCGCACGATTATTACCCATTTTCAACGGGGCGGACGTTTGAGGGCGTTATCAGCGGTGACGGGAAATGGAAGTTGCATCTGCCGCATTCCTACCGCAAGCTTGTGCGGGCCGGTTGTGACGGCGAGCCCGGTGAGTATGGCGAAGGATTTATTGAGCTTTCGTTGTTCGATATGGAAAACGATCCCTATGAAACAACGAACGTTGCGGAGGAGCATCCGGAAATCGTTGCTCGTCTGAAAGCGTGGGCGGAGCAGCACCGCGCGCGGTGGTATGGAGAAGATGAAGGGGAGTGAGCTCAGAGTACCTCAAGGAAAATGCACGGACTCAGGTCAAAAGCCAACATTTCGTGGTACCGTCGCCATTTTCGGCTCACCTCTCAGGCTCAAAGGCTCTAAGAACGATAAGACGTGGAAATCTTCGAGCCTTTGAGTGGTTAATGAATGGATCGGGCTCGGCGGGACCACTGACAACGACGACGAAACGCACCGATCTGGAACATGAGCGCTCTAGCTGACTTGCCGGTCGAGTCGACGCGGATTGTGAGCGATTCGGGTCGGACCTTCATGGCTCTCTGTTCAGTCAGCGCACCGCCGCCGTCATCCCAGCTTTGTTTTGAGGACGGACAGCAGGTGTTTGGGGTCCAGTGGTTTTTGCAGGACACCGTCAAGACCGAGATCGTGATAATCGGTGGACATATTCAGTTGATCGCCAACGGAGCTCAGCATGTAAATGGGGACCTTATTGCCCAGGGCCTTAAGTTCCTTGACGAAATTGGTTCCAGCATCCACCTCTTCCATCATGAGGTCGACGATAACGAAGTCCGGGTTTGTTTTTTTATAGACACGCAAGCCTTCTTCGGCGGAGCCGGCCTCGGCCATCTCATAGCCATTGGCTTCCAGTATCAGACGTACGGAATCCAACATATCCTGATCGTCGTCGACGTAGAGAATGCATTTTTTGTTGTCTTGCATGGTGGCCCTCATGAATTATTGGTTTCTGCCGGTGCATTCTGTTCCCGGACTTCCGTGAACGTTCTGTTTTTGAGAGCGTTTGTCACGAATGCCAGGGCGTGTTGTAAATTATTTTGTGCTCCAGTGGACAACCGTTCTTCGAACTCATTGAATTCGTAGCCTCGAATTCCCAGGACGTACGCCGCGGGCACCTTTTCAAACAGCTCCTCGGCCAGTCCCAGTACGGAACGAGGGCTTATGCTGTGGCTGCTGAATGTAACATGCTTTCCGGGCTTGACTGCCTTAAAATAAAACGGTTCAGGTCCCGCGACATCGGCGTCGGCAAAGATAACCACTTTATGTTGCGATATTGGCAATGCGTCTTCGACCGTCAGCTGATAATTGCTGTCAACCGTCACGCCGTCCAGTGTTTCCTTTTCCAGGGCGGCGGCCAATGCGGGGCCCAGGCCGTCATCGAGCCGTCCCGGGTTACCGTAACCGATCACGAGCACGTCCCCCAACGGGGCGTTCTTGTCAGTCTCTGGTTTTTTTATCGACGACATTTCCACAGGCATCGTGAAGTTCAACGATCAGCGGCATTTGACCCATTGCATGTGTTGCACAGGACAGGCAGGGGTCATAAGCCCGGATAGCGACTTCGATATGATTGAGCAGGCCTTCGGTGATCTCGGGCTTCCCCGAAATATACTCTTCGGCCACCTTTTCCACTGCGCGGTTCATAGGCACGTTATTGCTGGTGGTTGACACGATGAGGTTTGCCATGGTCACCTGGTCGTTATCATCCACCTGATAATGATGGAACAGGGTTCCGCGGGGCGCCTCGACCAGCCCGACCGCCTCATGGCGTCGTTCGCCTTTGGTAACCAGGTCGGTACCCTGCAGGTCGGGATCGTTCAAGAGTTCTTTAATTTTCTCGGCGGCATGCAATGTTTCGATCATGCGCGCCCAGTGGTACGCCATGGTGATGTTATTGGGTTTATCCTCGGTAACGGCCATGAACTCTTTACGAGCGGCTTCCGCTTCCGGGGTATCGATAAAATCACAGGCATTCACGCGTGCCAGGGGGCCGACGCGATACCAGCCTTCTTCCGGCCCGAGGGACTTGATGAACGGGAATTTCATATAGGACCAGGGGCGTACCTCTTCGGCAATGTAGTCGGTATAATCCTGATAGTCGACTTGGTCAAAGATGGGCTCACCCTGCGCATCGATGGCCCGCAGATTTCCGTGGTAAATATCCATGGCGCCATCCTCGCGGACCAGCGACAGGTGGTTCGAATCGAATGAGCCGAACGACGCGAGATCCTCAAGATGTTCGACTGTATAGTTTTTCGCCAGGTTCAGTGCCTGGCGGGACCACTCGACCATCTGGTCAATATCCTTGAGGAACATGTCACGTTCCTGGATCGACAGGTTTTTATTGATTCCGCCGGGAATCGCGCCGGTGCCGTGAATTTTTTTGCCGGCTGTGGCTTTGATAATTTCCTGTCCGAACTTACGCATCATCACGCCTTGCACAGCCAGATCCGCGTACCGTTCGTCCTTGGCGACGCCGATCACGTTACGGATTGCGGGATCCGCATCGAAGCCGAACAGCAGGTCCGGCGAGCAGAGGTGGAAAAAGTGCAGAGCGTGGGACTGGAAAAACTGGCCATAGTGCATCAGGCGGCGCATTTTTTCCGCGGTGGGGGTCAGGTTTTCGCCGCCCACGATACGGTCCATCGTTTTGGCGGCGGCCAGGTGATGGCTTACCGGGCAGATGCCGCACAGTCGTTGGACGAGCACGGGGACTTCCCAATAGGGGCGTCCGAGGATGAACCGTTCGAACCCGCGGAACTCGATGATATGCATGCGCGCCTGTTGGACGTTGTTTTCTTCGTCCAGGTGAATCGTCACCCGTCCGTGTCCTTCCACGCGCGTTACCGGGTCAATCGTGATTTTCTTCGTACCAATCGTTGCGGTGGTAGTCATTGATCGTTCCTCCAGATGAACGCTCAGTCGTATTTAATCAGCTCGTAGGGAAGTTCCATGGGTTTATCGGTCAGCAGCGCAACCAACGCTTCCCACAGGGTATCCGCCGATGGTGGGCATCCGGGCAGGTGATAGTCGATTTTCACGACTTCGTGGCATGGATACACGCGATCCAGCAGCAGCGGTATGTCGGGATCATTTGGTACGACATTATCCGGGTTGTAGACGGTTACACCGGTTTTATAGGCGACATCGAGGCATTCCTGGAGGGGGATTGTGTTCCGCATGGCGGGGATCCCACCCATGGTCGCGCAGTCCCCCATGGAGATGAGGATATCGCAATGGTTGCGGAAGTCCTGAAGGACATGGACATTTTCTTCATTGGCGCAACCGCCTTCCACGAGACCGACGGCACAACGGCCCGTGAAGGTTTTAATGTCGTCCACGGGCGACTTATCGAAGTCGACGAGTTCAACCAGTTTCAGGATACGGTCGTCAATGTCCAGCAGGGACATATGGCAGCCGAAGCATCCTGCCAGGGATGTAGTTGCTACTTTGGGCTTTGTCATGGGTGTGCCTCTGCCTTGGTTATGCGGTTGTTGTTCGCTTGCTTTCTATATCTGAACCGATGGGGTTATGATCGTAGCGCCGCTCACCTACCGGGGTAGCGTAGCCGACGCGTTTTTTGAGCAGTGCTCCTACTGGGCAGGCGTCCATGGCCGTGTCCGTGACCGCCGCGTCGGTGTCTTTCAGGTTTGCCTCTGCGTTGACGGCCACGCGTTTATTGGGTCCGCGGCCGACGAATTCGAAAATAGTTTTGCCGTCCACATCACGCGAGGCGCGCACACAGCGTCCGCAGAGGATGCAGCGATTACGATCGATGAGAATATCGGGATGGCTTGCGTCCACGTCTCTTTCGGGCCAGAGGTAGGGGAACTTGGGTACGGCGATACCGAACCGGTAGGCCAGCGCCTGCAGTTCGCAATTCCCGCTTTTCTCACAGAACATGCAGTAATGATTTCCTTCGACGAAGAGCATTTCAATGATATCCTTTCGGATTTCAGTGATTTCGTCGGTATTGTTTTCCACGGTCATGCCTTCGCTGATCGGCTGTGTGCAGGCGGACTGCGGCCGGCCGTTGACCATCACGGTACAGACACGGCAGCTTCCGTGAGGGCTGAGATCTTCGAAGGCGCAGAGGCGCGGGATATAGATGCCGGCGGCATCCGCGGCCTGCATGATGGTCTGTCCAGGTTCGCCCTGAACGTCGACGCCGTCAATGGTGAACGTAATGGTAGTGCTCATGAATCGGCTCCCTATGCGGTTGTAAAGACAGTGGATTTACGTTCAGCGATTTCTTCCGAAGTTTTGAGTGCGGCCGCGATGTCGAAAGACGGCTGCATGCCGTCGCTGGCCGGTTTGACGAGTTCGTCATACACCGAACGGAAATTCTGCAGTGATGACAGAATCGGATTGGGCGATGTTTGACCCAGGCCGCAGCGGCTGGCGGTTTTGACTGTATTGCCGAGGCGTTCCAGATAGGGAAGATCTTCGGGGGTCCCCTTTCCGTTCATGATTTGTGCCAGGCGTTCTTTCAGCAGGACGTTGCCGACGCGGCAGGGTGTGCAGTACCCGCAGCTTTCCTCGATAAAGAAGTCCATGAAATAGTCAACGATTTCAAGCACCTTGCGGTCGTTATTAAAGACCATGACGGATCCGCCCGTGGCGAGGTCGTCGTATTCGATCTTACGGTCGAACGCCTCGGGTCCCACGAGTTGTCCGGATGGGCCGCCTATCTGCACTGCCTGGCAGTTTTCGGCACCCACTTCCTTCAACAGTTCGTGGACGGTGATTCCGAAGGGCACTTCATAAATGCCGGGTCCTTCGCAATCTCCGGACACGCTCAACAGTTTGGTTCCCGGGCTTCCGTGTGTTCCCAGGTTAGCGAACCAAGCCGCGCCGTTCTCGATAATTCGGACCGCGCAGCAGAATGTTTCCACGTTATTCACGGTAGTTGGGCGTCCGAGGTATCCTTTTTGTGCCGGGAACGGGGGGCGATTTTTTGGATCTCCGCGGAGTCCTTCGCACGAGCTGATGAGAGCTGTCTCCTCGCCGCAGATATAGGCACCGGCCCCCATTTGAATGCGGATGTCGAAATCGAATCCTTCTTTTCCGCAGACATTTTTACCGAGCAGGCCTTTATCGCGTCGTTCCTTAAGGACATTTTCGAGATATTGCCGGAGGTACGCGTATTCCGCGCGCAGGTAGAGGATGCCGGTATCGGCGCCGACTGCATAGCCTGCGAGGGCCATACCTTCGAAGAGCAGGTCAGCGCGTTCGGTCAGTACAGCTCGGTCCTTGAATGTTCCGGGTTCGCCTTCATCCGCGTTGCAGATGACCACTTTGTGCTCACCTTCCGCGCCGCGTGTGAAGTCCCATTTCATGCCGGTGGGGAATCCGGCTCCACCGCGCCCGCGGAGGCGTGCGGCTTTTATTTCACGGATAACTTCGGCGGGGCTCATGCCCAGGGCTTTTTTGAGTCCGTCGTGACTGGTGTGATCGCTGAAGATCACGTCCCCGCGTTTGCGGATGTTGTTCTGGACCATGCTGTGGACTAACGGATCGGCATTGTTACCGTCACCCAGGCGATGGACGAGTTTTTTGGGCATTTCGCCGTTTTTAAGGCCCTGGACGATTTCGCGTGCCCGGTCACTGGACAGTGCCGTGACGGGGACGTCATTGATAAGCGCGGCGGGCGCCTGGTCGCACATGCCGATGCACGGAGTGAACTCTAGGGAAAGAGCGCCGTCATCCGTGGTTTCCCCGACATCGATGCCGAGTTCTTCTTTAAAGACTTCCGCGATATGCTCGATGCCCGCCATACGGTCGATGATATCGTCACAGAGTCGGATTACGGTTTTGCCTTGCGGGCGGGAGGAGAGGAACGCATAGAAGGAAACGACGCTTTCGACTTCGACGCGATGGGTCCCCAGTTCTGAGGCGATGAGGTCCATGGCGTGACCGGGGACATAGCCCAGTGTTTCCTGGACGGCGCGCACGATATCCATCATTCGGGTCCGGTCATTGTCACAGGACGCACAGATGGATTTGACTTCCTGTTCGAGGCTTGTGTTCATCATGTTTTCGTCCTCTGCGGTTCGTGGCGAAGAAATCTTGTAGTGAAAGTGGCCTGTCATCAATTGCGATCAGGGCCGAGTCATATGACAAGGCTCAAGTGTAATGTTTCAAACGCGGAAGTCAACGAGAACTCCGGGTGAAAAGTGCATTTTTTAGTATCAAGCCGCAACAAAAAAGCGGGCACTGCAATGGCTTTGCCCCGAAGATGTGATAATAGTAACATAATATTAAGAAGCCGTAACATAAAAAGGCATCGAAAAGCGAACAGGGAGTGTTTTCAATGCGTGAATCGAGTCGCAGTATGGTTGAGCGATTGTCCAGTTACCGCAGTGTGCTTTGCAAGCTGAAGACTCTCGGTTTTGTCAAAGTCTTTTCCGACAATCTTGGAGATGCGTTGGGGATATCCGCTTCGCAGGTGCGCAAGGATTTCAGTCAATTTGAGTTGAAGGGGAACAAAAAGGGTGGTTATCAGGTCGATGAACTCATTGAACGGTTGAACGAGATACTGGGCAAGAACGAAGTTCAGGACATCATCATTGTGGGGTGTGGGAAAATCGGCACTGCTTTGATGAATTACAATCGGTTTACGAGTGAGGGTATCCGCGTGGTTGCGGGGTTTGACACGGATCCCACGGTGATTCGTCCTGATGCCCGGATTCCTGTGCTTGATTTGTCTGAGCTGGAATCGTTTGTTGAGCGTCATGGTATACGGATAGCTATCATGACGGTTCCGGAGCCTCCAGCCCCGCAGGTGTATGAGCGTCTTGTCAACGCCGGCATTGAAGGGATATTGAATTTTACGCCGATGCAGTTACGGAGCAGTGGATCGTGTTTGATTCAGAACGTGAACATCGAGCGTGAGATTGAGAATCTTTTTTATTTTATAAATCTGCAGAACCGCGAGTGAATGTCTTGTCATGTTGACGGAGAAGACCATTGAATTGCGTGGTGTGGTACAGGGGGTAGGATTTCGTCCGTCCGTCTACCGCTTTGCGCGCCGTTCGGGGTTGACGGGGTGGGTGCGCAACAGTTCGGGATCGGTCGTGATTGCGGTGGTAGGGGCAGAGGCAGAGGTCGACCGCTTTATTGAGGACTTGCCGATGAATGTGCCGCCGCAGGCACGTATATCGTCTTTTCGGGTCAGTGGCGAACGGGTGGTGGATCGAGCTGAGGCGCCCGCGACATTCGAGATACAGGCGAGTGCCGATGACGGTTCGACGCGAGTCGTTATTCCTGCTGACTTGGCCATGTGCGCGGATTGTGCGCGGGACGTGGCCGATCCTTCCAACCGTCGTTTTCGCTATCCATTCACCAGCTGCACGAACTGCGGTCCACGGTATACGGTTGTGGACGGAATGCCGTACGACCGGGCGCGCACAACGTTGGCAGCTTTTCCGTTGTGCGATGCGTGCAGGCGTGAATACGAGGACCCCGGCGATCGTCGTTTTCATGCGGAGAGCACAGCCTGTGCGGACTGCGGTCCCTCCGTACGTTTGCTGACGTCCGACGGCAGGATAGTCGAGCCGGATTCCGAGCAAACGATAGGACGCGCGCGCGACTGCCTGCGCGCGGGGGGGCTGGTGGCTGTACGCGGTCTCGGCGGCTTTCAAATTGCGGCGGACGCTTTTTGCCGTCAAGCGGTGAGTGTTTTGCGGGACCGCAAAAGCCGTCCGCACAAGCCTTTTGCGGTGATGTGTCGAAACCTGGACGTGATTCGGCGTTATTGCCGCATTCCGGAGAGTGCGGTCCAAGTCTTGATGTCTTGCCAGTCTCCGATTGTGATTCTGGATCTTCTGCCGGATCGCGGTGATTTGCCGGCTGACCTGCTCTCTCCCGACACAAGCACGCTTGGTGTGATGTTGCCGACGACGCCGTTGCATATGCTGTTAATGGGGGGAGTGCCAGGTGACCGAGGTCCTGCGTTTGACATGCTTGTGATGACCAGCGGCAACCGGGGCGGGGAACCGATTTGTCTGACGGATATGGATGTTCGGGGACGACTTGCGGACATTGTCGATGTGGTCTTGACGCATGACCGTGACATCAATCTGCGGAACGACGATTCCGTCTGTGCGATGCAGGGGGATGTCACGCAGGTTTGGCGTCGGGCGCGCGGCTTTGCCCCGCGGCCGGTCAGCCTTTCCAAGCCTCTGCCGTACAGCGTGCTTGCCATGGGTGCCGAGCTGAAAAACACGATAGCGATGGGGTACGAGCAGGAGGTTGTTCTGTCGCCGCACGTGGGTGACTTGGCGACGCCGGAAGCGTTGGACGGATACGGGCAGGTGTGTTCATGTTTCCCGCGTTTCTTGTCGCGTCGGCCCGAGGCCATTGCGGTGGATTTACATCCAGATATGCACAGTACGCGCTTGGGGCATGACTTCTCCAGGGAGCTTGGTGTGCCGCTTATTGAGGTCCAGCATCACCATGCGCATGCTCTTTCCTGCATGGCGGAACATGGCTTAGAGCGTGCACTGGCGCTTGTCTTCGACGGCACCGGTCTTGGCCCGGACGGCACGATTTGGGGGGGAGAGTTGCTGGATGTTCACGAAAGTGGTTACGGTCGAGTCGCTACCTTTTTACCGGTTCGGCTTCCCGGCGGTGATGCGGCGGTCGAGGAACCGGTTCGTCAAGCGGTGGCGCGTCTCCATGCAGCGGGGGTGGGAATACCGTTTGAGATGCGGGAGTGTTACCATTTAGACGACCGTGAAATCACTATGTGGGAACTGCAGTGTGACCGCAAGCTTAACAGTCCTCTGACGCATGCAGCCGGGCGTGTGTTCGATGCACTGGCTGTTCTGTTGGATATTGCGCCTTGTGCTGTAAGTTATGAAGGACAGGCTGCCATTCGTCTTGAAGCGGTGGCGCGTCATGGTTGTACGGGTTCAGCGGGTTCACTTGACATCCCTTATGGGCTGGTGGATCATGACGGTATTCCGGCCATTGACTGGGCCCCCGCGATCCGTTGGTTTGCCGACCGGCGGGTCTGGGCGGATCGGGTGCCCGAGGCGGCCTTTGCGTTTCACGCGGCGATGGCGGAAGCGGCTGTTGACATGGTGACCATCGGGTTGGATGTTTCAGGTGCGCGCGATGTGGTTTTAACGGGTGGTGTCTTTATGAATCGTATTTTGACGGAAATGATTTTGACCCGGTTGCGAACGATGAACATCCGTGGTTGGATCCACTGCAACGTGCCTCCCAACGACGGCGGTATTGCCTTGGGCCAGGTGCTGGCGACGGCAGCGAGTGACGGACACCGTGAGTAAAGGAGTTTCACTATGTGTTTAGCAATACCGATGAAGCTTTCCGAATTGCGTGACGGCGGACAGGGCGTTGTCGCAATGGAGGGGGCAACGTACGACGTAAACTTATCGTTGATCGAGAATCCTCGGGTTGGTGATTACTTGATTGTGCATGCTGGATTTGCGATTGAGAAACTTGACCGGGCCGAGGCCGACGAACGCATCCAGATGTTCGAAGAGCTTGGTGCCGTGAACGAGGAATAGCCGGTGAACTATCTTGATGGTTTTCGCAATCCCGATGCAGCGGTTGCACTGACCGCGCGCATCGCACGTTTAGCGGATGATCTGGCGCGGCAGGGGTGCCAGGCAACGGTCATGGAAGTGTGCGGCACCCATACGATGGCCATTGCGCGTTATGCGATACGCGATGTTCTACCTCAGCAAGTGGAGCTTGTCAGTGGTCCTGGTTGTCCGGTTTGCGTCACGGATGCGGGCTACATTGATGCTGCGATCGAGTTGGCGCGTCGCGGCATCGTCATTGCAACATTTGGTGATATGGTGCGTGTTCCGGGGTCGCAGGGAACTCTGGCCGATGTACGGGAGGAGGGCTTTGACGTCGAGGTCTGCTATTCTCCGATGGGGGCAGTTGACTTGGCTTTGGCCAATCCGGATCGTGAGATTGTATTCCTGGCGATTGGCTTCGAAACGACCACAGCCCCGGTGGTTACCCTGGTGGATTACGCGATCAAGCACGCCATCAAGAATCTGTCGCTTCTGGTGGCGTTCAAATGTGTGCCGCCGGCGTTGGCGGCTTTGGTTACGGATCCTGAGATAAGAGTTGACGCCTTTCTCTGTCCCGCGCACGTCAGTGCAATTATTGGGGAAAAAGCATACAGGCCTTTTGTTGAGGCGTATCATGTCCCTTGTGTGATCGCGGGGTTCGAACCGCTCGATATTTTGTATGGGCTGCATGAAATACTGCGACAGGTATCCCGTGGCGAAGCGGCCGTGGTGAATCAGTACAGCAGAGTCGTCCGGTCCGACGGCAACGTGGTGGCGCAGCGTCTAATGGCGACGTATCTCGAAACCGTGGATGTATCTTGGAGAGGCATCGGCATCATTCCCGGGAGTGGATTGGCGCTTCGGGCGTCGTATGGCGAGTATGATGCGACATGTCGTCATGCTATTGAGGTGAGTTCCGGGACTTCGGATCCGGGATGTCGTTGCGGGGACGTTTTGAAGGGGAAGATCAAGCCGCCCGAGTGTCCGTTGTTTGGTGCCGCATGTACGCCGTTAAACCCGGTGGGGCCGTGCATGGTGAGTTCGGAAGGGAGTTGCGCCGCGTATTATCGGTATGCCCGCGGATAAACGGCGACGGGTGGCATCACAGCAGGACGTCAGTGACGGCGGAGATGCCTACACCTTTTCGTCGAGACGTTTTCTTGCCTGTTCGACGAGTTCAAGTACCGACGAGAGCTTTGGTTTTTTCGGGCGGTGTTGAGTGAGGGCTTCAAACTCTTCCGGCGGTAGGTTTTTCTGGAGAAAGCCGACGACATCGAAGTGTTCCCACCAGCAATTGAAGATATTGGGGCATATGGTCTCGCCTTCCTGCGTGCGGCAGTATTGGAACGTCACCTCATGCCCCAATCGTGGGCATCGTCTTTGGCGCTGGTCATTGTCGCTTATCACTGGGGTTTTGGCAAGTCCTTAATATTTGCCAGTGACTCATCGATTTCGTGCTGTGGATACTCGTAGTCGTACAGCTTGCCGGAAAGGTATGCGTCGTATCCGGTGAGATCCATCAATCCGTGTCCGGACCACCCGATGAGAATGACGCGTTCTTTGCCTTCCTCTTTAGCTTTTTTGGCTTCCGAGATGGCCGCGGCGATAGCGTGTGAGGTTTCGGGGGCCGGGATGTAGCCTTCCGTTCGTGCCCACAGCACAGCGCTGGCATAGCATTCCAACTGGTGGAATGACTCAGCTTCGATGAGTTTATCCTGCAGCATTCGGCTGACCAGGGGTGCCATGCCGTGATAGCGCAGACCACCGGCATGCATGGGTGGCGGGATGAAATCATGTCCCAGAGAATTCATGGCCAGCAACGGGGTTGTCTGGGCGGTGTCGCCGAAATCGTACACGTACGGTGCTTTTGTCAGGGTTGGACAGGCTGCGGGTTCGGCGGCCAGGATTCTGACATCTTTCCCGTGGATTTTGTCCCGCACG
>JAIPIM010000016.1 GCA_021734725.1 Minisyncoccota bacterium
CCCGGGCACGAACGGGTCAAGCAGCGGCTTCAAATCGTTGTCCAGGCAGCTAAAGCGCGTGACGATCCGCTGGGGCATCTTCTGCTCAGCGGCCCGCCTGGGTTGGGGAAAACAACCCTTGCCTATATCATCGCTCATACGCGCGCCAAGAACATTAAGGCAACAAGTGCCCCTGTGATCGAAAAACCGGGAGACTTGGCGGGGTTGCTGAACGGACTGGATAGCGGGGATATCCTTTTTATCGATGAAATCCATCGCCTGCCGACGGCGATCGAAGAATATCTCTACAGCGCCATGGAAGACTTTGTCCTTGATATCATGATCGACCAAGGAGCGGGGGCTCGCTCAGTCCGCCTCAATCTCCCGCATTTCACCTTAATAGGCGCGACCACCCGTCAAGGCACAATATCAGCACCGTTGCGTTCACGGTTTTCGCTTGCCTGTCGGCTGGACTACTATGACGTTAAAGATCTGGAAAAAATCCTGAAACGTTCTTCAGGCATCTTGGGGGTCGAAGGAGATAACGAGGGGATCTATGAAATTGCAAGACGCAGCCGGGGCACCCCCCGAATCGCTAATAACCTGCTGCGCTGGGTACGCGATTACGCACAGGTCAAGGGCAAAAATAAGGTGGTTGGCGCAATTACTCGAAATGCACTTGAATTGCTGGACATCGACGAATCAGGGCTGGATGAAATGGACAACCGCATTCTGGAAACCATTCTATTTAAGTTTGGCGGCGGGCCGGTAGGCCTGAAAACCATTGCCGTTGCTATCGGCGAAGAAATGACCACCATCGAGGACGTGTACGAACCCTATCTCATACAGGAAGGGTACCTGATGCGGACCGCACAGGGGCGGATTGCAACGGCAAAGAGCGGTCAGCGGTTCGGTCTGCAAGACGCCGGGCTGAAGCCTGTGCATCAACAACCTAATTTGTTTGCAGGCACGGACGTGGAGGCAGAAAAGGATACGCCATGAGGAGTATGACAGGCTACGGCCGCGGGCAAGCCGACCACAAGGGCGTGTCAGTGACCATTGAAATCACGGCAGTCAATCACAAGCAACGTGATGTGCGCTGGAATCTTCCCACAGAATTGGCGGCACTGGAGGCGAGGCTTAAATCTTTTGTAGACTCGTCCATTACACGTGGCGCTATAACAATTGCACTGCAGTATGAGCTCCCCTTGGACTATCTCGGCAACCGCGTCCGCCTCAACACCCCCCTGATCACACGTATCGTTAATCAGGTGCGGGACGCGGCGGTGGAGAACGGGCTCCATAGCGAGGTGCGATTCGGAGATATCGTCGCCATACCGGGAGTCATAGTTACCGAAGAAAGCAGCGTCCCCATGGGCAGCGTCGCAGCGGTCGCGCAAGAAGCATTGCAAATCGCTCTCCAGCAACTCACTCAAACCCGCGACAGAGAAGGCCGGCAGCTCCAGGAGGACTTGCTGGAACGTAGTGATACATTAAGCCGGTTGACGAAGGAATTGGAGTCACAAAAGAACGATGCTTTGATCCATTATAAAAAGCGCCTTCTGGAACGCATTAATCTGCTGGGTATCGATATTGACTTGGCCGATGAACGGTTGGTCAAGGAACTGGCATTTGCGGCTCAAAAATCGGACATTACAGAGGAGTTGGTGCGGCTCACGGCTCACTGCAAGAGGCTCAAGGAATTGCTGGCGGGCCAAGGGGCCCCCGTGGGACGAGAATTGCAATTTGTAACTCAGGAAATCCAACGAGAGATAAACACTGTAAACGCGAAGGCAGCCGATACGTCGTTAACCGCCCTCGGGCTCGACTTTAAAGTCGAGCTTGAACGCGTACGTGAACAAATTTCCAATGTGGAATAAGTCGAAAGTACTATCCCACAGACCGGTTTGGTGCGATTATGGCTAACCCGACGCTGAGCCGAGCGGGAACGCAACCTTTTTGGCATCCACGACGTTCGAGCCACCTGGAACCGCGAAACAGAGCTCGTGTCAACTGCGTTCTGTCCGCGCCGAACTATCCGTCGTCTGCAGGGGCGTACGGGATATCGATCCCGTAAACCACGATACCCGCCGCATCACATGCGTTGAGAACGTCCTCACGGCGTAAGAAAAGGCTCATGCCCGCCTGCACGGCCAGAGCACGTGCGTCCGCCATCTTAAGTGATTCGACTGTCCGCATGCCGATACATGGCACATCGAAGCGCAGATCATGGTTCGGCTTAGCCACCTTAACAACAGTCACCTTGCCGCGGCCCAGCTCTCCGCCTCTACGAATGGTTTTGTCTGTTCCCTCGAAGCCTTCAACAGCAAGGATGGTTCCCCGTTTAACAACCACGGTCTGCCCTATATTCAGTCTGCTGACTTCGCGGGCAATACGTGTACCATACTCAATATCGCGGAGCACCGCGGGGTTCGGCCGAACCCGTCCCATCAATCCACCATCGGCCAGCGCCTCATCCATGAAAGTAATCGAGGGCAAGACGTGTATGCCACTTTTCTCGAATTCATTGGCCGCGGCACTGAAAATGGTATCCGCATTCCGCTCACGTATGCGCCACAGTAGTTTCAGCGCTTTCAAGTCCGGTCGCAACCCACGAAAGAGACGTGCCGGCTTAATCTGGCCGGCAAATACGACATTTTTGACACCACGACGTTTAAGGCATTTAATGGCTCGGCGAAGCTGGCCCGGGTAAGCCCAGTCAACGGAATGCGCCAACCGCTCAATCTCAGCCGACGTCTCGCCATACATGGCAACCGCGGCAATGGCTGGAACCTGATTGCGTCGGGCTTGCCGACAGAACTCCAAAGGAAATTCGCCGCGCCCGGCGATCAGCCCTATTGGTTCCTCGGCAACCTGTCGATCTGGTTGGTGCTCCACTGGCTCGTCCCTGCGTTGCGGCATCGCCTCTTCGGTCACGATTCAACGTGTCCGATACATTCAGACGTTAGAAAATGAAACAAGTGCACCCGAGTGCCTGTCATTACAAACGTAATGACATCCACGGATAACTGATCGGGAAGGCTGTTGTTGTCCCAATGGTAACAATCATAAACCGTGGACCAAAAGTTGCAAACATGACGGCGTACGCTATCTTTCGATTTTGTTTGTGACGTATCGGGAGATATACTACAAATAATTCACACGAGTTATTCACAAGGAAACAATGTGCGGAGAATCTCACATGGGTAATGTAAAAAAGAAACGACGGAAAAAGATTGCTAAACATAAACGACGGAAACAACTCAAGGCCAATCGGCATAAGCACGGTTAACGTCTGGAGAAACGGCATTGTGGGGAAACCAGCATGCGGATCGGACACAGGTGTGTGTGTTTGTGTTTGCTCACTGTTTCCACGTCATGTATCAACACTGGAACGGGGGCGCAAAACAATGAGTCACGAGTCCCCGCCGATTTAACTCTTAACGAGCATGAGATCGACAAAAGTGAAGCCCTGGGCTATGCAGCCCGGGGCTTTTTTTTGAGGCTTCAGAAAGATAGGGATCCCGACGAGGCACAGGAATATTTTCTTAAAGCTCTACGCTCATATCCCGAGTCGAAAACCATTCTCCAATACCTCGCGGCACCATGGACCCTACGGCAAAACTACCAGGCCATTATTCAAAATCTCATGCCGATTGCCGAAGAGAATCCCGATATCGTCCACCTGCAATTGTTTCTCAGCGCAACACTGCAAGCCGCGGAACGGACAAAAGACGCCATCGCCATGTTGGAGAAAACCTATTATGCGGCAAAAGTGCACGATCCGGATATCCTGCGTGAACTGATTGCTCTCTACTGGGCAACCGATCAAACACACAAAGCTGAGCATATGCTCAATAAGGCACGCCGCGACCCACGTCTCGACGATTCGTTCATCACGTACTATGGACTGGCACTGTACCACCAAACCTTAGCGGAACGAATAGCACAGCAGGATGATACTGACAAGCGAAAGGTCCGGCGTCATCGCCAACGAGCAGTGCACTATGCGAAACGTGCAGTCACCTACGCGGAACAGGTCAGTCGACGTCAGGACGTCAATAACATGCTCGAAATCTTCAGCTCGAATGAGGCTTGGGAAGAGGGACTTGATTTCCTGCGTAAGGTGAGAAGCAATATGCCCGAACTGAGGCCGGCTTTGACGTTGCGAATGGCGGATTATTTCTATGAATTAGGGCAGAAAGAACGAGCCGTGAAACTGCTTGACGAGCTGGACATGCATACAATAGGGAGTCCTGCATTTCTCATCCAGCTGGGGCGCTCGCTTATCCGCGTTGGAAAGATAAGGGATGCAGCATCGGCACTCGACCGTGCATTGGCGCTGGCACCCGAAAATCCAGGCATACGTGTCTCACTCGGCGTTATCTGGCTGCAGCTGGGATTTCCCGCCCGCGCAGTTGACATGTTGGAGCCGGTGGAGGATCTGTCGCCAGCTGGATTGAAGATCTTGAGCCGAGCGTATTACGGAGTTGACAACATTGAAAAGGCCTTGGAAATACTGAAAGAATCAGAGGATAAAGCCCGGTCTCAAGAAGTTGACCATTTCTTTACAGTACAGCATTACGTTTATGCGGCGATTCTATACGACGAAGCTGGACAATACGCGCGTGCCAGGGAATCAGCGGAAAAAGCTGTGGCATTTGACGCAGTGAACCCGGCCGCGACAAATCTTCTTGGTTATCTTCTCGCGGACCATGACGAGCAACTGGATGAAGCCGAACAACTGATCTGTATTGCCGTGGCACAGGAGCCGGAAAATGCGGCGTACCTGGATAGCTTGGCCTGGGTGTATTATCGCCAGCACCGATACGACAAAGCGTTGAATCGCATAAATCACACACTGCGGTTGAGCGGCGACAGCCCGGATCCCGTCATCTTAAATCATGCCGGAGACATTTATTCGGCAAATGGTTACCCCATAATGGCCGTGCGCTACTGGTGGGCCGCGATTGAGGCTGGGGCATCGGACACAGAGACTGTCCGAAAAAAAATTGAAGCCCTGAATGTGGATGTGATCTTGCCGCAAAGTCCCGACACAGCCGCGCCACAGTAAAACCGTGCACCCAATGAGAGCTCGGTTGACAATTCTCTCACCAACGGATTCCTTCACCAAGAAAAAACGCCACCAGTCTACTGTCGAGATGTACCCCGCTGTCCCAGCACTTACGAAGGTAAGCAGGCAGTTCGACCGCTGTTTTAAGTATTACCTCGATGTCCTCACTTTCCTCACACGTTTGTTCAGGATGCAGATTCTCTTCCGCCTGCTCATCTACAACCATAATCGCCAAGGTAACCCCCTCCCTGGTCATCCCCGGCGAGGTTAATGCTTGGGGTCCCAGCCATGTGATTGTACCCGTGTACCCCGTTTCCTCCAGAAGCTCGCGCACTGCAGTTTGTTCTGGATCTTCACCCGGATCAACCAGGCCGGCTGGAAACTCCAACACATAGGCATCCATTGGCGGCCGATACTGCCTGACTAACACATATCTCTCTGAAGGTTGGAGCTTGGTTATCATGAATACTGCTCCACCACGCCCCTGTCGAGCCGATGTCTCCCACGTGCGCTTTCGGCCCGCATGGTCTACATACTCAATTTCCTCAAGCGTAAGCCAATCACCAGCGGCCAAAGTACGTCTGTTCAAGTGCCGAGGTCTATGCTGTTTTGCGTTCATGCTTTGATCCTCTCCTTCCAGGCGTTCGTCGCACTGGAATTCTTACGCCTTCACCTGACGCCTTCCCAAAAACCTGTTGCTCGCAACATTCAATGCCTAACCATCGGATTCGGCGTCCGATCAGGCTTTACGCACAAGGCGTGCTATAAACATGGAATCACAATCGCCCTCCCAGGGCAACAACTGAACCATGCCGCACGTCATAACTCCCGTGATCGGATGTGTAAACGGCATAAGTTCGAAATCTTTGTGGTCATTGAGGAAAGCTTCCACCACCTCACCGTTCTCATGCCGGAATACAGAGCACGTTGCATACACCAGGGTTCCCGCTCCTCCGGGCTTAAGGCCGCTGGCTGCCCCGTGCAACAACCGTGTCTGTAAATCGGCGAGTTCCCGAACATCTTTCTCCAGTGTACTCCAACGAGCATCCGGATTACGCCGCCAGGTACCCGAGCACGTGCAGGGTGCATCCACAAGCACACCATCAAAAGTCGCCTGTTTACGGCGCACCGTTGTTCCCTTCCATTCTCGTGTCTGTATATTGGGTACTCCTCCACGGCGGGCACGACGTTTCAAATCCTTCAGCTTATGCTCGCGGATATCCGTCGCGACAATGGTGCCTTTGCCGTTCATCAGTCTGGCCAGGTGCAGGCTTTTGCCTCCCGCGCCGGCACAGGCGTCCCACCAACGCTCGCCAGGCGACGGTGCACACACGCGCCCCACCGCCTGCGATGCCAAGTCCTGTATCTCAAAATCCCCGTGCTGAAATGCGTTGAGTCCGTACAGGTTCGTGCGCGTAGGCTTGACCCGGAAGGCGTCATCGAAACCCGGATGCGCCTCTACATCAATCCCTTCATTGCGCAGTGCGTCAATGACGTTCGATGTATCTGCTCGCTGGACGCGAATCCACACCGGCGGGCGCCGCTGGAACCAATCGATCAATCGGTCGCGATCATTCCCCGGCGGCAGGTAGTCCATACACCAAGCGGGGACAAGATCCTTCTTTGCCAGCCCACCTGCACCATGGCACCCCGCCACGGCAGCTAGAATACGGGCGCCATACTCTCCCAGATCATTCCCCTTGTGCCTGGTGATGCGCCGCCAGTCGGCTGTCAACCCGCACTGGCCGGCCCATACATCCGTTACCGGCGGCAACTCATCTCGTTCAAGCAACCAGGCAGCCAGAAGCAGGCGCTGGCATTGCGATTCCGGCAGATTTATCGGTACGGTCTGATGGTCCTGAGAATCTGCCTCTTTCGTCCCTGCAGGAAGCATTTCCCGCAACCATCCCCACCAGCGAAACACAGCAAATACACTGGCCGTCAGTAAACGCCTGTCGCGACTGCCATAGTGGCGATTATTCCGAAAGAAATAACGGAGCGCCCGATCCGCGGGCCGCCTCTCTTGAAGGACCGCGCAAAGGAGATCACGCACACAGTGGCAGCAGGCACGCGACTGAGCCTCGAGCTTTCGTTTCGCTAAATGAGTCATTGCTTCAACAGAGATTTAACCGCCTCACGGGTGAATCCGTGAAAGTTCAGCGAAGGTCTTCTATAGAAACGACAAAAAAACTCTTTTTCGCCAATTTTCTCACGGATGCAGGAATTACATACTTGCCCGAATGCTCTACGCGACCCAATCGACTAATCGCTCAGGTCATTCTCTTTGATGCTTGCAGCAATACGGTCAGCGACTCGCAATGCCTCCAGACCATGCCGACCGGTCACTCTCGGCTCTGACCGGCGCGCACCAGCTTTCACCTCGCCGATGCAGCGGCAAAAATCTTCCAGCTCAACTTTCAGTGCATTGCAGTCATGCACGGGCACCGATTCACGGATGATGCCATGGTCCCCTTTGTAAGCAATCTCCCCGCAATGGTCTTGGTAGTCCAAAGACAGATATGCGTCACTTTTGAATACGCGGAGTTTTCGCAATGATTCCGCACTCACGCGGCTTGCGGTGAGATTGGCCACGCACTGATTTGCAAAAACCAGGCGGGCATTGGCAATATCTTCGGTTTCACTCAGAACTGGAACACCTACAGCGTCAACGCGCTTGACCTCGCTTTTAACCAAACTCAACAGAATGTCGATATCATGAATCATCAGATCCAGCACCACACTGACCTCCGTCCCGCGTGGTCGTAGACCGGGCCGCGGCGGCGGATAGGCGGCCAAACGGTGGGCCTCAATGAACCGAGGCTCCCCTGGCGTCTTATCGAGACATTCAAGCACTGGATTGTACCGTTCCACATGCCCCACGCCCAACACCAGCCCGGACGCGGCAGCAAGCCGTACCAATTCCTCGGCCTGAACAACAGTCTCCGTAATAGGCTTCTCCACCAAGACATGTTTGTGACGGCCCAGCATGCCCTTGACAACATCGAAGTGCAGATCCGTGGGTACTGCAATACTGACACCCTCTACCGCGTCGGCAAGCAGTTCTGGTGTCTCGTAAACCGACACACCACCAACTTCCTCCGCCACTTCGCGGGCGCGCTCGGTGTTTTGATCATAAACACCGACCAATTCAACGTCATCGCATTGCGTATACAACCTCGCGTGATGTCGGCCAAGCGCGCCTACCCCGATTACGCCTACTTTCACAGTCGTCATCGCCCAATCACCTCATTGTTCAACTTGGTTCAACGTTTGAAGACCCGCAGGTGTCTCCATGACTTATTCATGTTAAATGGTATAGTAAGGGTGTTACGTGTAAAGCCAAACCTGACAACGAGAGAATCGTCTTTTTTTCGTTGATGTACGACAATTCATGAGATGCAGCAACCCGACATGAAAAATGGTAAACACAAGGACGTAACGCGGGACTTGACCCTCTTGGCACAAGGCGAGAGAGCATATCCCGAATCCCCGGATGACGCACGCCTTGAGACGTTCGAAAACTGCTACGCGGATCGCGACTACTGGATAACCTTCGACTGTCCGGAATTCACCTCGCTCTGCCCCGTAACGAATCAACCTGACTTCGGTCATATCTCTATACGGTATATCCCGAATAAACGCTGCATCGAAAGTAAATCACTCAAGCTGTACTTGTTTGCCTTCCGAAGTTCCAACACGTTCCATGAAGAAGCGGTAAATCGCATCATGGATGATATTAAAACAGCCTGTGAACCCCGTAAGATTATTGTGGAAGGCAACTTTCGGCCGCGGGGAGGCATCAGCATCAATGTCACCTGTGACTACACTGCGTAAGACCGCCGTTGACATGGCACGTTTCGCACAGGGGCTATCTACGCTGCACAAAGGAGGATGCAATGAGACCCTATAGTAAAGTGGCGCCTGGCTGGTGGGATTATACAACTCTGGACACAAACATCCTAAACGAAGCGGCGGCTTTGACTGCTCAAGATATTCAGAACTTGGAACGCGATGGCTTTGCAATCCGGTTCTATGATACCATTGAAGAGTTCTACCTGGCGGAAGCGCTCGAATACATTGACGCATGGCAACAGGCAACGCCGGAATCACCTGCCGGCATCTGCGGGCCCATCGGCCCTACGGAGCAGCTGCCGCTCGTGGCACGTCTCGTCAACGAACTGAATATTTCCCTCGACCAGTGCCATTTCTGGGGCATGGATGAATGGGTCGTAAACGGTAAAGAAGTGGATGCACATTTTCCGCTTGGTTTCGCCAAAGCGGATATGGATCTGTGCTTCAGCCGCATTAACCCGGAACTGGCCATGCCAAGCAGTAATCTGCATTTCCCATCCGTCAACCCCAAGGAGTACAGCGCCAGTTGGGATACAGCGCGCTGCGTAGTCATGCAGGGAGGGCAGGGAGAGGTTAAACACTGGGCGTTTAATGATCCGCCCAAGCGCGAGGCACCCTACGACGCCACTCCACCTCCCCCGGAGGAATACCGAAAACTGGGCACCCGTGTCGTAGACCTGCACCCAATGACGCTCATGCAGAATGCCCGAACATCCGGCGGTGGCACAGTCCAAAATGTTCCCCATCAGGCGGTTACCGTTGGGCCAATCGAAACATGGAAAGCGGAAAAGGTTTCGATCTGGCATCCTGGACACCACGATAATCCATTTGGCATACGGCTGACCACACTGATGATCGCCAAACAGATCCCTGACACTTCCGTCCCAATGTCGTTGCTCGCGGACCATCCCAATGTCCAATTTAACTTCTTCCGCCCCGGCCTTGGATCCTGCGATGTGGAGATGCATTGATATGAGTACGCGGATCTTCGCCCTGGCAGCGCACCCGGATGACATCGAGTTCGTTATGGGCGGAACACTCATTCTCCTTGCCGAGGCAGACTGTGACATTCATACGATGAATATAGCCAACGGCTCGTGCGGTTCCGTCACGGAGGATGCCGAGACAATTGCACGAATAAGGACGGAAGAAGCGCGCAACGCGGCACGTCACCTTGACGCCACGTTCCATCCGCCTCTTGTCCCCGATTTGGAAATATTTTATGAACAAGATCTGCTGGCCAAAGTCACTGCGATCATGCGGGACGTGGCGCCGGACATTCTTCTACTGCAGTCGCCGCAGGACTACATGGAAGATCATATGAACGCCGTTCGCCTGGCCGTTACTGCCGCCTTCTGTCGAGGCATGCGTAACTTCCCGGTAAACCCACCCCGCGAAGCCGTGGACAAACCGGTGACCATATACCATGCACAACCGCATGCGAACCGAGGGCCGCTCAATCAAGTGGTCACACCCGATTTCTACGTGGATGTAAGCACTGTGATCGATAAGAAAACCGCTATGCTGGCCGAGCATCGAAGCCAGAAAGAGTGGCTCGACCATAGCCAGGGAATGGACGCTTACCTTCATGCCATGCAGGGTTTTGCTCGTGACCTCGGAGAACTCTCCGGCGGCCTGGCGTACGCGGAAGGCTGGCGGCGACACAATCCCCTGGGCCTGTGTGGTCCGGATGCGAATCCATTGGCCGACCTGCTGGCGCCGCATTGCCACTGGTCATCCAGAACGCCGCAGTAGGTTGTTCATGAACACCTTCCGTGATGTTCTTCGCAAAGGGACACGCTGCTTGCGAGATGCGGGCATCGAGAATTACGAGCGCGAAGCCGAATGGCTACTCGAACTTGTTACCGGTTGCGCACGCGCGGATTTCTATGTGAAGCCCGGTGACCCCGTCCTCTCTGAGCAATTCCGCCACTACACGCAGTTGCTTGCGCAACGCAGCGCACACGTCCCACTCCAGTATGTCATGGCAAGCGTGGAATTCTTTGGCCGGTCCTTCGACGTCGGTCCCGGAGCCCTTATCCCGCGGCCGGAAACCGAACGACTCGTGGAAATCGCGGTAAGCCATTACCCCGGCTATGGTTTGGCGTGCGATGTGTGTACAGGCACCGGCGTCATTGGCCTCACACTGTGCCTGGAACTCCCCGTAATTCCTTTGTTGTTGGCCATTGACATTTCAGAAAAGGCCCTCTCCTACTGCATGCGCAACCGGACACAACTGAATGCTGCTGCGGCATCCATCTGCCAGGCTGACCTGTTGACAGCCACTTCGCCAGCCCCCATGTTCTCACTGATAACGGCCAACCCGCCGTACGTGGATTCCGAAGCGTATAAGGACTTGCCAACTGAAATAAAGGACCACGAGCCACCTATCGCACTTCGGGCGGGCAAAGGGGGAGTCGAGGTCATCACACGCCTTAGCGCCCAGGCCCACCGACGCCTGACACCCAACGGCTGGTTCATCACAGAAATCGGGGAAGATCAGGCCGGTGCTGTACATCGACAACTCACCTGCCTGGGGTTCAGCAATGTCTCCATCGTCGATGATTACACCGGGAGACCACGGATTGCATTAGGCTGCAAACATGCCTGATCACATTGTGAAGCCCGAAACATTGTCGCTTCGAGAATCTCCGTGTTCGTTTTTTACGGACAGAGTGATTCAGGCTACTTGAAAAGTTTACCAAAAGCCGTTGTCAATGCTTGACATTGACGCACCTACTGCCGGACGCCTCGGCATGGTTTATGGTGACCGCTTCATGGTGAGGTAATGCCACTTCAATACATGGTGCTTCGGAGAACCAAGTCCCGTCCCAAAGGACCTCTGCCCCCCCGTCTGTCCCCCTTACCTCGACCGTCAGCACACCTGACGACGTGGGGGTGGGGCCGAACCGCAAAACGGTGCGCGTGCGCAGCCATTCAACCGACAGTCCACTTCCAAGAACAAGTCTATCCCCTTCTTCGCGCACAAAAAGGGCTCGCATCATCATCACCCATTCGGCTGCAGCCCATGCATGCTGCCCGTCCCCCATGCATCCACCGCCGGTCCGCGGATGGATAGCTTCAGGCCAATGTCCCGTCGCAGACGCCGTATCGGCTACTGCACGAATCAGACCCGTAAAACGCGCATCACCCGCACGCAACAGCACCTGGGCTAAATGCAGTGTTAAATAGGCGTTCAATCCGGAGTGAATCATGTCTTGGAAAAACGCTCCCTTGACCAAACATTCATCCATCAGAAAGTCCGCAGTCGCCAAAAGTCTTTCGTCTCGGGGCGGCAGTATTTGCAGGGGATAGCCCGCACAGAGGGCTCCCACCGCACCGGCATCCATGCGCCGATAGGGCGAGGCGGGAATGCCGTCGCAGGATCGAATATGCCGGGATTGTTCCAGGCTGCGCCGTATCGAGTCGGTAAGGTCACGGGCCGCCTTTTCCCACTTTTCCGCCCGCTTCACGTCGCCGCACCCGCGCAGAAGTCGTGCAGCACCTTCCAGCCCGGCGACGGACCAGTAGTCATCCCAATAGTAGTAATCGATGTTTCCAAAATGTTCAGCACTGAATCCCGCGGGAAGAAGACCGGTATGAAGCTGATCTTTCTCACGGGTCAGACGCTCACGGCAAATCCAGTCGCCGCCGCGGGCCAACACAGGAATCCACTCCCGCGGCGGTTCCGTTTTGGTCAAGGAACAATATTTGGCAAATGCCCATAGAACTTCTCCGTTGCTGTCCCATTCCCCCTCCTGCGAGTGAAAATATCCCGTCAGATGCTGCTTGGCCGGAAAGTGGTCCAGCAGACGGCGCACCCTCCCCACCGCATTCATACCGAGCAAGGCGTGAGCCATAAAGACGGCATCGCGATACCAGAAACGCTTGTACGTATACGGACCGGGATAAGCCCAGTCTGGGCTTAAGAGAATCAGTGTCCGAACGGCAGCGTCGTACAGTTTCTTAAACCTCTCGTGCGGAATTTCCAGGGATGCCGTATTCTTCAACGCATCAGGCCATGCCGTTATGCGGGCCAGACGCCGAGCCGCGCGCCGTTTGGTCCCATGCTCCGCCAGTGGAATATCTACCCCGCGGCGCCACGGACATTTCGCGTTGCCCCCGTCGATGCGAAAGACCGCGGCGGCAGTGGCCATGCCAATGCCGCAGTGAACCTTGGCGCTTTCACTCCCTGAAACCAGTTTATGGAAGACGTCTCCATCCTTGTAGCAGGACATGAAGATACGATCGGGTTGAGAGTGAAATTGGACGCTTTCAGAACGGTTGACACTCCAGCTGTGTTCGGCTTGGTCGAAAGAAATTGTGTTGATAAAGCTGACGCCTTCGGGGTTGTAGGGCCGCAAAGCCAGAACCAGCCAGCCAGATGAGGCAGCACGCACTTCCGCGGTCAGCCGGCAGACCGGCACATCTTCAGACATGCATACAAAGACAGCCGTGGCAAGCTCAACATCATTGGCTTGAGTAATCGTCCGAACACACAGAGAACTTTCACTTTCAGCCTGTTCCTGCCTGACCTCTTCCGCGCGACTGGGCAATAACGCGCGGCCGTCATCCCGCAGCACCCATACATCCAGCGACCAACCGTCCCACATGGGAGTCACCAGGCCGCGCGGGTCCACAATGGGCCAGGCTTCGAAGTCAGGCACCCCAACAGCCGTCCAATTGCGATGGGTCAGATTAATATGCGTAACTGAAAAGGCACGTGGAATGAAGGATTCACTGTTGGGATCGAATTGTTTCTCAACCCAGAATGGCCACACCCAATCAAGGTTATGCTGGATCGCTCGAGTATTGATCAGGCCACGCGCGTGGAACGCTACGCCGGCACGTATAAGCTCGATCGGCTCTGTTACCGACGAAGGCTGGGCAAATCGTCGCAGACGCGAAACAAGCGTGATGGGGTCAAGAAAGCCATGCTTTCGTGCTGCACGGCGGATCAGGTATTTCCAGGGAAACCATGTCATCGGCAGTCGTTCCTCGTGTCATACAATGTAGCATGGATTCTCCTGTCCCGCAGGTTTTGTCTTGGTTTGATAAACCAGCGCCAAAAGATATTGTTACACACAATTCTCGTCCCCACACTGGGGTACACGAAAAAAAGCAGGTGTACGTATGAGCATACCATTCTCCGATCGTTCCTCCGCACTCGTCATCGGCTGCCTGGCATTGTTTTTGATCGTACTTTGCGGCGCGGCTGCTGATGCTGCAACAAATCCTCAGACCATTGCCGCGGCCTCCAAGGCAGTGTCTCCGGCCGTGCGCACGGCATCAGCTGTTGTCGCTGTACCGGCCAGCACCGCGCAAATCCTGCAACTCCCGCGCGGGGCTCTGGAAATTGTATGCTGTCCCCTGCCCGGTATAAGTATTGCACAAGGGTTGCAACATGTCGGTGAGGGAATCCTTGCTCCTTTCAAACTCACGGCCAATGTCCTCACGCTGCCGTACGCTCTCGTACTAGGGGTATCCGAAACAGCGGCCGCTGTGCCAAACTCAATAATCGAATGACACCATGCAACTGATATGACACTACGCGAACTCGGCGAAAAAGCGGAAGAGTATGTCGTACAACTGCTGAGCGGCCGCTGTCGCAGCCGGCGCGACCACGCCGTGCTCGCGGTACTGTTCGGTGCGTCACGAATCTACCGATCACTGGTACAGTTGCGGCTCACGCTCTATGGCGAACGCATCCTTCGCCACCGGATGCTCGGTTGCCTGGTTGTCAGCATCGGCAATTTAACCGTGGGAGGGACCGGGAAAACCCCTGTCGTCGAAGTCTTCAGCCGTACTCTGGCTTCAAAAAACCGCAGGGTCGCCATACTGAGTCGAGGCTATCGCAGCAAAGGAATCCCGTTCTGGCAAAAGCTGAAAAACATGCTCATGCATCCGGATAAGGAAGTGCCTCCACGTGTCGTCTCAGATGGCAAACGCCTGCTGATGAACTCAGCAATGGCAGGCGACGAACCTTACATGCTGGCCAATAATTTGCGCGATGTCTGTGTGGTCGTGGACAAAGACCGAGTCAAGGCGGGCCGGTATGCCATCCGTCACCTCGGAGCAGACACCCTGGTACTGGATGACGGTTTTCAGTACTTGCACCTGAAGCCGAGGCTGAATATTCTGCTTGTTGATTCAACGGCCCCGTTCCACAACCACCACCTGTTGCCTCGCGGATTGCTGAGGGAACCCATCAAAAACGTTCGCCGTGCGGATTATATTTTCCTGACAAAATCCTCGGGAAAGCCACACATTCGCCATCTGAAAAGTTTCCTGCGACGACACAACCCGTCGGCAGAAATCATCGAATGTACACATAAACCACAGTATCTTGAAGAGGTCTACAGCGGAAGTCGACAAGACTTGGAATTTTTGGTCGGCAAACGTGTCGCGGCTATTTGCGCCATTGCATGCCCCCGGAGCTTTGACGATTTTCTGACTGAACTCGGTGCGAACCTGGTGCACACGGAGCACTTTATCGACCATCACCGCTACCGCCAGCAGGAGATCATCGATTTCGTTAATGCCAGCCTGAACAAAGACGCCGAAATCATCATCACCACAGAAAAAGACGCGGTTCGCTTCCCGACTGTCCTGCGGCGTGATCTGCCCGTCTACTTTCTGCGCGTGGAAATCGATATCCTCAGCGGACAGGAAACATTTAACGACTGCATTACACGCATCTGTTTTCTGTGACAGCTTTTTGGTGACAGTAATACCGCCAACCGTCCGCTGAAAAGCCGGTATTCCGGCTTTTCAGCGATATCAGGCTAGAGGTTCACCCAGCCCTGTTCACGGTGTGACTGATAGATGGCAAGAACAGTCTCAACTGTTTCACGTGCCGAATCCGCCGAAACGTGCGGTTCACGTCCATCCCGAATCGCGTCACAAAAGTCAGCGATCTGTGCGGGATGACCGGTGCCGTAGTACGTTTTCCCCACCGTTTCGGTGCGCGAATCCTCACACTGTCGGAAGTGTGCCAAGGCCTCATCGGTGAATGCGGCATCGGAAAATGCAAGCTTGATCGGTTTGCCGTCGCGCAGTTCAATGGAACCTTCCGTCCCGTGAATGAGCAACGTTGGCTCCCAGGTCAGATGACTGGAACATGTGGCCTCCAATGTACCGATTGCGCCCGAACGAAACCGGAGGATGGCGGAAGCTGTGTCTTCAGCTTCCATCGACCTGTTGTGCGTCATGTTCGCGTGGGTGCCACAAACGGCAGCCACACCGCCGGTTACCCATAATAACGCGTCAATGAAGTGGATGGCCTGATTAATGAGGACAGCGCCGCCTTCTTCAGCCCAGGTTCCACGCCACTGGTCCGCGGTGTAATACTCATCCGTTCTCAAGCAGCGAACATGGACCGCTCCCGTCAAGAGGGTCCCGAACCTGCCCTCGTCGATCAATTGCTTGAGGTAACTGTATTCAGGGTCAAAACGGTGCTGAAAAACGGCCCCGAACAACACCTCCGGATTGCGATCGCGCGCCGCAAACATGCGCACAAGTCCTTCCCTGTCTGAAGCCAGTGCTTTCTCGCAGAGAACATGCTTTCCGGCATCCAACGCGTCGACCGTGATGGCTACGTGTGAGGCGTGGTCCGTGCACACGCAGACAGCGTCCACCTCAGGGTCGTCCAACACTTCCCGGTAGTCGCGAGTGACATGCTCACAACCATACTTGGCAGCTCTGCTTTCGGCTTTTTCGCGAACCAGGTCACAGACCCATGTGACCGAGACATTCTCCTGCAAACGCAGGCTTTCGATGTGCGAAGGCGCGATCACCCCGCACCCCACAATGCCAAACTGAAGCGGCTTTGCCATATCAAAAACGTCCCGTTTCTTTACTCGTGTCCCACTTTAATAATCAAGTTAGGACAGAAGATGTCTATTGCGTAAAAAGGTCCCGAGAGTGTCTCTGTCCACAAAGGTATTTCGTTCGCTTAGAACGTACCGTCGACGTCCATTGTCTTGCCCACAGTCTTCTTTTCGACCGTTGATGAGGCAATTTTCTCCTGCAATTTCTCATAAAACAAATCTTCGTCCACCGGGATATCAACCCATTCGTCCGTCCACGCAGACAGCAGCATGGCATTGGACAACTGGAGACTCCGCATTCCTTCCTCGCCTTTTGCAACCAGCTCACCCGCCCCCTGGATAGCGCGAACCCAGCGTCGTGTTACCTCTTTGTGCTCCTGATCGATGCCGCCGCCGGACGGCACGTCGCAACGCCAGCACTCAGGAGTGGCAAATCCGGCTTGAGTCTCACGCAAAAAAGCGCTTACCGATTCACGCGTCCGCCAAAACTCAAGCTTCCCGTCCTCCAGAATAATCTTTCCGCGATCACCAGTGATCTCCAAACGGTTCGTGCCAGGTGCTTCTCCAGTCGTTGTCACAAACAGCCCCGTAGCGCCATTCTCGTACTCGACATAAGCCGTCACATCATCCTCAACTTCGATATTATGATACTTACCGAACGAACAGAATGCTCGTACGCGCGTCGGCATCCCGCAAACCCACTGCCAAAGGTCGAGATTGTGAGGGCACTGGTTGAGAAGCACTCCTCCTCCCTCGCCTTCCCAGGTAGCGCGCCAACCACCGGCGTCATAGTAAAACTGGGTCCGAAACCAGCTTGTGATTATCCAGTTGGTACGCCTGATCTCACCCAGTTCTCCACTGGCTATAAGATCTTTCAACTTCTGATGTACAGGACGACACCGCTGGTTGAACATGACGGCAAAGATACCCGTGCTTTTCGCCGCGGCTTCGTTTAACTCGCGAACCTGCTTGCCGTACACACCAACAGGCTTTTCGGACAACACATGAAGCCCTTTCTCCAGCGCTTTTATCCCTATAGGAGGATGTAAGTAATGGGGTGTCGCAATCATTACAGCATCAACCATCCCCGAATCGATCAGTGCCTCGGCATCGGCGAACCGAACGACAGAATCACCGAAGCGCCGTTCGGCCTCTTCAAGCCGAGATGGGTCACTGTCACTCACAGCAGCCAACTTGGCGCCGGGAACATCCCCCGCAAATAAATAACCGGCATGATTACTTCCCATACCACCATAACCAATCAACCCAATACGCACAACATCCATCGTTCATCTCCCATTGCGTCTGCAGTTCGAACAAAATTCCCATAATGTAAACCATCCATCAGCCGTTGCCATGGACCGAACCGCGCATACCATTTTTTCACGTGATAACCCGACATACTCCATCCAATACTTGTACAACAGGCCCGCGCAATTAAGTTCTTATGCTGCATTGCATGGACAGCCGTCTTCCCGAATTCAGGATCTTTCTTAATGTAACGAACAACAGCCACGGTGAGACCCCATGACTCAAGTATTCATCTACAGCCACACACACTGGGACCGCGAATGGTACCTCAGCCAAGTACAGTTTCAGACCCGACTTGCGCGTACCGTTGATGAAATCCTCGATACGTTGGCTGCCGATAACGCGTTCGACACATTTGTTCTGGATGGCCAGACCTCTATTATAGAGGACTACCTGGAAATGCGTCCGGAACGTCGCGATCAGATGGAACGGATGATGCAGGAAGGTAAGCTTGCTATCGGCCCCTGGTTTACAATGCCCGATATGTTCCTTCCCGACGGTGAGGCGCTAATCCGAAATCTACTTAGAGGGTATCGCGATTGCTGTCGCTACGGGGCACCATACCCGAATGTCGGCTATGTGCCGGATAGCTTTGGTCACATCGAACAACTGCCGCAACTTCTCAATGGTGTCGGCATCGATACGTTCGTGTTTTCGCGAGGGCGACCGGTGTCGTTGGATACACAGGCTGGACACAAAAGAGAGTTTCTGTGGCACGCTCCGGATGGAAGCAGCGTCTATGCGTGGCATCTTCCAGGCAGTTACATGGCCGGCTGTTTTCTCCCGAATCCACGCGATCCGGACCACCTGAAACAGCGTATCTCAAAATGCATCGAATCGTATGCTCACTCGCACCGCCCCGATGTCGTTGTCGTGCCTCACGGTGTCGATCACTGCTGGCTGCAACGCGATATCACAGACATTCTCGATGCCCTTCCAAAACTCATGCCGGATAAGTCCTTTCACCACGGTACCCTCGAAGACGCCCTCAACGCCTGGAAAGCCAACCCGCCAACGGATCTCGAAACATACACCGGTGAACTGCGGGGTCACTTGGATGTTCATGAACTTCACGGTACGCTTTCCAGCCGCATGGACAACAAGCTTATGAACGAGCGTGCTCAGATGCATGTGGAAAATTTGGCGGAACCGCTCGATGTAATCTCATCGTGGTACGGCAAGCCGTTACAAACAGCAGGCACCGAGAATGCCTGGCGCCGTATTCTGTACAATCATGCCCATGACTCCATTTGCGGATGCAGCGTGGATCGCGTGCACCGCACTGTAAACCAACGGTTTCAGGAAGCCATCGAGCTTGCAACCGATACAGCGGACTATGCTCTGGACTACCTCAACAATCAGGCACGCCGGGAAGGGATCCCTTGCGCCATTGTCTATGCCGGACTTAACGGAAAGAACCGGCTCATAGATATTACCATGCACACAGAAGCAGTCCCAGGTGACCGCGGCTGTTTCAAAACACCCCGTGGCAAAACATATCCCGTGCAATGGCAAACGGTGCAACACCTGCGTATACAGCACACAAACGGTGATGAAAAATTGTATGAGTATCGCGGCTGTATCTACTGCGATGACTTGCAGCCGGCAGAAGTTCGAAAGCTTACATGGCACCCCGATGAAGAAGCGCAAAACCCCGCCCATCCGCTTGACGTGTCCACAAGGAATATGACAAACGGTATTTTAAACGTTTCGGTCAATCAAGACGGCACGTTGAACATTGAGGACCTGCGCACGGGGTATCGAGTGGACAACACACATTTTTTCATACAGGAAACCGACGTTGGAGGTGGCTATCACTTTGAGCCGCTGCCGCGCAGTCAACGCCGATCCACCCGAAACACTGCAATACGGACGGAATGGGTGGAGCGAGGCCCGCTGCGAGCCACGCTCCGGATTCAAACGCGACTTCGAGTCCCCAGATTGTACAGTCGAATTGACGGCAAACTCAAGGGCCGCACCAGCATCACCATTATCAGCAAAGTTACGCTGGAAGCCGGCAGTGACATGCTCAAAGTGCAGACGACACTTTCGAACACCGCGGGGAACCAGAGAATTCGCGTGGTCATGCCAACTGGCCTGAAGCAACCGGAGATCGTGGCGGACGCAAGCTTTGCAGTGCACGCCAACTCCGCGGATCAATGGCCGGCGGACAAACGACAAAATTCGCATCCAATGCGCACCTTCGTAAGTGCCGCACAACGCGAACGCGGACTCGCCTTCATCGGACGAGGGCAACATGAATACGAAGTACGGCCCTCGGACAAAGGCTCAGAATTGGAGATAACACTGTTGCGCTCCGTCGACTTTGTCTTCCAATGTTGCACATGGGAAACACCTGAAGCGCAACTGCACGGAGACATCACGCATGACTATGCCATTAAAGTCCAAAACGGGGATTGGCGAAAGAGTGGTGTGCCGGCCGAGGCCATGGCGTTCAGAAGCCCCGCGATCGCAAATGTCCACGGCGAGCACACGTATGCCGGAGAACGAGAGGCACATGCAACCGTGGGTTTCTATGTCTCTACTGCGAACGGTAAAGACATACCGGTCAACGCAAACCGCTCCCCCTGGAAGGTTGTGAACGCGGATCGCAACGGCTGGCGACGAGTGGAGGAAGAACGCTTCGTATCACAGATTGTGCCGACCTCTATTGTCCCGTTTTCCATTGACGGCATGCATATTGCCATCTCGGCTTTCAAACCGGCAACACAAAAGAACGCGAGCATACTCCGGTTGTTCAGTTTCGCGGAAGTCCCCCAGACAATACGCGTTCACGCACACACCCCGGGAATAACTATCCAGAAAACCGACCTGTTGGAGCGCCCGCTGAACGGTGAACGCGGCTGGAAAAGCTCAGCAACACTGGAGGTGAAGCCCTTTGAGATCGTCACCTTAATGATGGATCACTCAGAGGCATGAAGAGGAGGATATTGGACCCGTTGCCAGTCCAACTTTTGCTCTTGAGCCCAGCGGTAGTACTCTTTATGCGAGAGATTCACCGCGGCAAGAGAATCCAGAACTACCGTGACCCGGGGATGGAACTGCAAAACCGATGCCGGCACCGTGGCAGTGACCGGACCTTCGATGGCTTTGGCCAGCACATCCGCCGTCTCCGTTCCCGTGACCAACATGATACACTTGCGCGCTTCGAGAATGGTGGCAATGCCCATGGTAATCGCGTGGTGCGGCATTTTGGCACTGCCGCCGAAAAGAGGCCCATTCTGCATAAGCGTGACACGAGTCAAGACCTCCACGCGAGTACGCGAATACAGCGCCGCGCTCGGTTCGTTAAAACCAATGTGCCCTGAACGCCCGATGCCAAGAAGTTGCAGGTCGAGCCCGCCACTCTCCTTTATTTCATTCTCGTATCGCTGACACTCAGCCTCCAGGTCATCGGCCATTCCGTTGGGTACTCGGGTGTTGGTAAGATCGATGTTCACACGGTTGAAGAGATGGTTGTTCATATACGTTCGGTAAGACTGCTCATGATCGGACGGCAGACCAACGTACTCGTCAAGATTGAACGTACGTACCTGGGAAAAGTCGAGCCCGTACTTCTCATGAAATTCGCACAACTTGGCATATACAGGTTCCATTGTGCGACCGGTGGCCAAACCCAAGACAGATTGTGGGTTTTTAGTGATTTGACAGGCAACCTGTTCCGCTGCAAGTTGCGCGGCCGACTGCGCACTCCGTTCCATGATGACTTCCATACACTGTGTCCTTTCCGCATAATGCCCCTGGGCGAGGCGTCTTATTGAGGGAGTAGCAAGAATGCAATGCCAACACGATCCGATGGCCCGCTAACCATCATTGCATCATACGTGTAATATGATGCGCCTCTACAGAAGTCAAGCAGCAATGCCCACGGTTCAGGGAACGTGATTGGACTGGAAAAATTACGATGTTGTGCTATTTTGAAAGGAATGACAGTCTATTAGGAAACCCAATATCATGGCACGCAGGACTCTGTCTTCCACGTGGCGTAACTTCGAACGACTTCATCGCCAGTACGAAAAAAGTGGACGCGCAAATACCGATAAACTGGAGGAAATCAACGTACTCGTTGAAAAAACCAATGCCTCCAAAATCGTCGACGCGCTGGCTACACTCTTCGTCTATCCGTATGACCTCGATGGTTACGATGTACAATTCGTAAGCTCAAACGGGTCGGGCACATTTCCAGACTGGAAAACCTCGAGTTGCGAGGACGAACAGAAAATCTTTATCAATATTGACGGCATTTTTGCCTTTATGAAGGAGTGCTTTCAGGCTGCGGAAGGTCTGCAGACACCGGAAGCCCGTAAAAGTTTCCAACATTATCGTTTCCAGGCATACCTCGCGGAACTCGGCAAACTGCCGTCAAAGTATATCCTTTTCCTTCTTTTGCTCCGAGAAGTTGCCATCTTGCGAAAAATTACCCACGTCGAGAAAAAGCACGGCGGTGTAGAGATCGCTCACGGTAAGAATTACCTGGAACTCCTGTGGGCGTTTAAAGAACTCGAACAGTTCTTCAGACGCACCAGCGGCCTCGACCTGAGGGCCGAATGCGGTATCCTATGGCTCGAATCCGATTGGTTCGTCGGCAAGTAAGTAGAGACACTCCCCTATCTCGTCTTAACGATCATGCCGTTTCAAGTGCCTTTACCGCACGACGCAACGCCTCTATATGATCAGGAGTCGTTCCACAACAACCGCCAACGATGTTCACGCCAGCCGCCACAATCTCCGGCACCTGCGCCGCCATCTGATCAGGTGTTTCCGGAAAAACATCCTCACCGTTCACGGTTTTCGGGAGCCCGGCGTTCGCGTGAATCACGATAGGCGTGTCCCC
>JAIPIM010000017.1 GCA_021734725.1 Minisyncoccota bacterium
CCCAGTACCACATATAGGCCGAACGCGGGCGAAGAGCATTGGGATTGTCGCTCGCCCTAATCCATTCATCGCGCGAACCAATGCCCGCCAGCCTTTCCAGAAAGACACTGTGCCAGCAAGGACGCTTCCCTTCTGACGGGAGGGTGGGCCGCAGCGTGTTTTTGGCGGCAACTGCCCAGCAAGCCAGCTCCGGACGTCCCAACCAGTCCGCCAACTGTTCCGCGTCGCGACAGGCCGCGAGTCCCTGGGCGCGAAGAGCACGAGGGCGCGCGAAAATATGGCCGTCCTCTTGAAAACCATTATCCGTGAAGTAATCGTGACCCGGACGGGCTTCGAGTGGATTTCCGTGCTTCGCCAGCCAGCGAAGGACCCGGCACAGCGAATCGCACAGTTCGTGTCCTGTGTCCAAATCGCCGCTGAAGAGCACATACTCGCGTACGGAACTGACGTAATCCCACATATAATTCTGCAAAAGCCATTGTGAAGGAAAGCGGGGGATAGTGGGCATGTAGTCGATTCGGTCGGCTGCCGTATATCCCGCTTCGGGATGGCGGTGGCCGCCTCCTTTAGCGGCGCAAGCAGGCACCGATCCATCCTCATTCTGGCTCGCCGCGACCATTCGCAGGCTCGTCTTCATCAGTTCTGTATCTCCGAATACCCCGGTATTACAGAGGTATTGGACGCGACAGTCCCCCAACCACAACAGACCGTCGCGTTTCACGCCGTCCTCGTAGTACGCCCGCATGCACAGCCGCGTGGTGCGACTGCTGATGGTCCAAATCTTGTTCAAGAGGGGATCCGAGCATCGAAAGTATCCTCGTTCTTCGACGAAATGCGGTTTGGAAACGATTGAAACCCGTTCCACATGCCCAGCTCTTGCATCGGGCCACTGTACCGAAAAATAGCGAAAAGCGCGGCGGCCATCGCCAGTCAATGTTTGCACGCCGGCTTTGCCCTTCCACCGGTCACGGGGTTGTCGAAACCAAGGTGTTTCGGGCGCTTGAGAGGACCGCAACTCCGGAAGTACTTCGCCGTAGTGCACGGACAGGGCGCCCGGCGCGGGCAGAGAAACATCGAAAGCCACGACTCCAACAACGGGTTCGCCCATGTCGTAAATGAACAAACCGTCGTCGCGTTTTTCAATAGCCTGGGCAACTACACTTGTTTTAGCGGATTGCATTGTTGGAAGCAAGTCACTCCTTCCGGATTTATGACAGTGGAACATATTGTCGGATCATGCGATCCACAAGCATAACGGCAGAAACCCCATTTGCCGATAATCCACAGTAAACTTACTGTCAGTCGGCGGCAAATATGTTCAGACTTTTTTTCGGCACCCTTCCTTGACAAGACGGCAATAACGGAATAGACTAATGGTATGCATAATGGTATACATAGCATGGAAGTGCGGTCTCTCGCCGAACGGGAGGGGGACGAGCCGTTGTATGTACGGCTGAGAGAGCGTATCGCGGACTACATTACTCAGTCCGAGGTGGGTGACCGGCTCCCTTCGGAGAGGGTTCTGGCCGAAGCGGCTGGCGTGAACCGCGCCACGGTGCGGAACGCCATTAAGGATTTTGTTCGAAAGGGAATTCTCAAGCGAGAGAAGGGCCGGCGCGGCACCATTATAGCCGCCAAGCTGGAGGAGGCCTCGGAACATCCAAACTGGCATCCGCTGCAGACCCATCGTTTCCCGGAAATTTCGCCAAAGCGGACGAATGCCCTGACGCTTTCATTGTACGAAGATCTTCCCAATCAAAAACGCTTCTGGAGCGAGGCGGTCGACGATTTTAATGCGCAACAGTCGAACGTCTCCATTGTGATTGACTGGGTGAATCACAGCATTTCGGAGCGTGACGAATACCTGCGGTATGTGCGAAAAAACCAGCCCGACATATTCCTTGTGGACGACTTGGCGTGCGACTTGTTTATGGAGAACGGTATTCTCCGTGAGATTCCGGAGGGGTTTCGCGCGAAACTTGAAAAAAGCCGGTATTACAACACTTTTTTCGCGGACAACATCCGGAACCGGTACAGTCTTCCTCTCCATTTCTCCCCGCGCATAGCTGTCTGGAATCTCGATCTTGCCCAACAACTCGGGATTGCCGTGCCCGATGCCCCCTGTGAGACAACCGCGTTACTGAACATCTCAGATTCGGTGGCGGATACGTTGTCTGGAGACCTCATCGCCACCGGTAATATATGGGATCTGATGGTGAGTTTAGGGTTCCCTGAAACCGAACGCCTTGAGCTGGCTTTTTTTCGGAAACGCCTGTCTCTTCTCGCTCCTTTCGCGGGAAGACACAAACACGCTTTTTCAGTGTCCCAGAAACACTATTTTCAGGCAATGGAGAAGTTTGTAAAGGGAGAGATGCTCTTTTTCGTGGGGAATGTTCTTTTCGCCCTTCAGTTTGTGGACAGGTTTCCGTTTCGCTTTGGCGGTACGTGGCTTCTTCCTGAAAAAAATTTGAGCTACAGCGAAAATTGCTCCAGAGTCGCCGTATACTCCGAGGCAGGTAACGCCGGAGATATCTGGGCTTTTCTTGAAAGCCTGTATTCGAAGAAAAACTCCAGGCGGATGCTCCAAAGGAGAATGAACTGTTCATACCGCAAGAGCGCCAACGTCGAATTGGAGAAAACGATTCCGGGACTGACCGCCGCGGACATTGACCGCCTTCTGGATCGATATTCTGCCCGCGTTACCGGTAACCCCGCTTATTTCTTTACGTTCGGTATACGTGATTTGTACCGGACACTAATGGATGAAGAGTTGGATGTCGAGACCGCGGCGGCGGAAGCGTTTCGCATGTATAAAGGTCGATACTATCCGTAAGAAATCCCCATGAACCGTAGCCAAAAACAGGGAGGAAGTCTCGCGTGTTCAGGAAGCATCGTCAGCGTCATTGTGTTTGCTCTACGATCGGAAAAAACAACGGAAAGGAGTTCGTCATGAAATCGTCATTATCGTCTATCGTTCGCCTCAGTGTCATCCTCGTTATCATCGTCTCGCTTGCATCGGTTCGCGCGGCGGTATGGAGCGGCGCGGCCAATACCACGTCGGGTTCGGGTACGGATTGGAATACCGCGGGCAACTGGAATCCGTCGGGCGTCCCGGGAGTGGGGGTTGACGCCGACTGTCAGATGTCGGACGCGGATTACACAATCAATTACAATACGCCCATGTCCGCGGACTCCTTTGGTAAGCTCCTGATTAGCAACGACGCGGATCATACCACGACACTCAACATCGACGCAGGCGGATTCAAATCGTATCACACCGAACCGAGCACGGTTACAAGCGCCGGCGGCAAGATCGTTGTGGGCAACGATGGCGATGCCGGGTTTTATGGTATGTATAGCCCTTCAACGGGAAATGCGGACCTCACTGTTGCCGGTGACTTCGTTGTTGACGGAGGAAACGCCGTTATCTATGCCGGTCGCTACACACTGGTCGACGACGGCGGCAGTATCACGGTTAAGGGCGGTAATCTTCTGTTGAATACGTACCAAACTTCCCCCGCCAGAGTCACGGACGCTGTCGTGAACCTCCAAGGAGGGGCTTTGACGTTCAACAGAGGGGTAAGGCTCGGATATTACGGTGCCGGAGACGGCGTGCTGAACATTACCGGGGGCACCCTGACTCTGAGCGGGGCAACCATTGGCATGGGGAACGATAGCGGCCTCATCGACATGAGCGGCGGTACCGTTACAAATGATTCAGTACTAATCCTGGGTTATGACAATTACAGCTCGGGCAACAAAGGCGTTCTCAACCTCTCCGGCGGCACCTGGACTCAGGACGGCGGCGAACAGGTGACTCTCGCCCGTTTTAGGGGCACCGAGGGCAATGCGTTGAACATTACCGGCACCGGCCTTTTCACTACCACCGGGGACATGCGGATCGGCGATGAGACCGACAGAGGCGTCGGTTCGGGAACACTGAACGTGAACGGTGGAAGCTACATTGCCACAAACGAGGATGGTGACGCGACGGTCGATTTATACAGAGGTACAGTGAGAGTACAGAACGGCACGCTGACTACGGATCGGTTGACCGCTACGAACGGGACGTACAGCGTGATCGACTTTGACGGCGGGACAATGACCATCAACGACAGCACCGACGTGGACAATGGATCGACGCTGCAGGTTGGCGACGGTACGAAGGAAGCGCTTTTGGTGTTGAACGGATCGACCCACAGTTTCGCGAACGGACTGTCCGTGAGCAACAATGCCGCACTTCAGGGGACCGGTACGATAACGACACCGGCCGGCACCACCTCCACTTCGGTTGCGAGCGGTGGAACGCTGATCCCGGGAAACAGCATCGGGACCCTCAACGTCACCCACGATCTGAGCATTGCGGGTGGTGCCGGTTATGACTACGAAATCAGCTCCCTTAGCGTCCATGACCTGGTGGCCGTAGGCGGTGAACTTACGCTGCCGGGCACCGGAGAAACCGTGACTTTGAACCTGTCGTTAGTCGAACCCAAGAGAACTCTTTCGGCGGCGGACGTGGAGCTGTTCACCTACGGCACGCTGGCTGGATACACGGGCGTCGATTGGACCATCAACCTGATCGGCGACTACTGGCTGGGGACACCAAGCGTGTATGACGATGAAAGCGGCACGATTTACCTCAGCGGCATAACCTTTATCCCGGAACCGGCTTCGATTGCGCTCCTCGGCCTTGGGCTTTTGGCGTTGATGCGTCGGAAAAGACGGAGGGGCTAAGAGCCTGTCGGACTTGCCAAGTCCGAAGCCTCCTATTATGAAAAAAAGTGCGCGGAAACCGCCGCATTTTTCCGGGTTGTTCTCTGCCTTACAACCGAGCAGTGCCAAGACGGTAACTTGCGCGCCGGAATTGTAATGCGGTTCTCAGAGCCGCGAACCGGCACGCCCGCGGGCCTGTAGTCCCGCTTTACTTGTGCGTCGCCGGAGGCAGATTGAAACGCTCGTAGAATTGGAATACTTGCACTATGAGACAAGCCACCATTCGCGGATGGATGCATACAAAACTCGGCGGGCACGTTTTCACCCTGATCGAACTCCTCGTCGTTGTGGCGATCATTGCCATTCTCGCGAGCCTGCTTCTGCCGTCTTTGAAAAAAGCCAGAGAGAAAGCAAGGCAGGTTGTGTGCGCCAACAACTTAAAGCAGCTTCACATCTACACGACGTTCTACGAGGAGGACTATGGCAGAAGACCTCCCAGCTTCGCGGGCTGGTATTGGTACGGCGCAACGTGGCCTAAACTTCTTCTGTATGAGGTTACAGGAAGTCCGTATACTCAGGGTCACGACACGTTCTTCTGTCCGTCAACGTACGCAGGACGCGGCTCTTGGAACGGCCAAACCAATTACTGTTATAATGACGATCCAGCCTTGCCCGTTGCATTCTCCCGGATCGATAATCCCGGCACAATCTCAATGTTCGTGGATGGCGGACAACGGCGCTTGTCGGACGGGTATGTACATTACCGATATACCGTTACTATCAGGACGCCTCCAATATGCTATGTGCATAACAATCAGGCAAATGCCGTTTTTGTGGATGGCCACGCCGAGGCGGTTACGACACGCCCGTTCCCCGCTTCCTTTATAAAATAAAACGAATGGCGCAGTTCTTACTTCTTTTACCGTTATAATCGAAAGGGCGCATCATGCACTTTGACCTACGTACACCTGAACATTATTTATTTCGGTCCTCCTTCTTTGCCATCATTCTCGCGGCCACTGTCATCAGCCGCTTGTACGGCGGCACGGTTCCGGTGGGGTACGATGAACCGGCCTCGGATCGCGGCGGGTTGCGCCTGAAGGGGGGCCTGCAATGGATTCAAGAGGTTTTTCCACGCATCATCGTGTTTGCCGAAAAGCCTGTGTGGTCCCCCCCCACGGTATTCTTCATTACCAATTACGGGGGAGTGGACACGATTCAGGAATTGAAGCGACGCTTTCCCATGGACGTACTGCACTACCACGGCATGTCAATAAACCGACAACGATTTTTCGAACTTCTCAACAGTCGCGAACACATCGACTGTTTTGTGATGAGCCGTTTCAACACGAAGTCAACACCTCCCGACGTGCAGTACGAAATCCTGCGGCGCGTGGGTGACGGCGCGGGATTCGTGATGATCGACGATTTTGACCGGTCGAGTACGCTGTCGCCCGGATACCTGGACCTGAAACCGGAGACTAGTGGCAACCGTGTGTTCGCGGGCGTTCCCTACGATGGATTACGTCAATGGGTCGGTACGGATCCGCTAAACCTGAATATTATGAATTTTTGGTGCACGCCAAGCTTGTCCCGCGGCGCGGGCGTGAAACCGTTTACTTTCAGCGGAGTCAGTGTTTCGCCTTTTGGCAAGGGACGCGTCATCTGGATCACTACCGGAACTCACTGGGCGCGCAGAGGGCGGAATGGGCGTACATTGCTGCCTCACATTTCGCAACGACGCGACATGTGGGTGGAAACGGATTACTACTACAGCCATACCGCAAAGGCCATCCTCCGTGCTTGCGGCATTGCACAGCCTACACGGATTGCTGATGTTGAGCTTGCGGAAGCGCCACGCGTGATGCTGGAGACGGAAGATCCTTTCAGCGGCCGGTTGCGCTGGCAGGCGCGCGATACGTGGGGCGTTATTTCCGAGCGTGGCGAAACAGCCGTCACGCCCAACGCCGGGAAAACCTCCGTTCCTCTTTCGGATATCGCATTGACCGACGCCGGGCGCTATTTTGTCGATGTCTGGCTTGAAACCGACGATGGCCGCACCGTGGATTGGGGCAGCGGATTCAAACATGTGGACCACGGAGTATCCCCCTGCGAGATGACCTTTAAATATCCCGAAGGCGCTCCGCGGGGAGCGACTCTCGAGGGAACCGTTGCGGTTCCGGAATCGTGTCCGGCCGCGCGTTTACGCTTGGAATTAGTCGACCGCTATTGGCGCAACGTCGGCACCCAGAGCGTCGCCGCAAAGCCTGGACAGACCGTAGCGTATCGCTTCCCTTCCGAGGGACTCGACGGCCAGATCTGGACCGTCAAGGCCGATTTGCTGGACGATCGGGGACACATTCTTTCGCGCGCTTTTCAAACGGTTACCAGTCCCCACACCCCGGCTACCCGCAGTGGTTTTCACCCCACCATGACGAGCGTGACCGGAACAAACCCCGAAGAGGCCGCTCGCGCCGAGTACCTGCGACGTCTGGGTTTTCTGGCGAACCGGCCTTACGGCAGCGGCAATCCGATCATCGCCGAGAGTATGGCCTGGCGCGACGTTCAACTGCATCCTTTCGCCTTCCGCGTTACGGGAGCCTCGGATGACTTCAATCATGACCGCATCTGCGATTGGGCCGATCCCCTGGTGCGTCGGGAACTGGCGGAACTGCATCAAACGCTCACTCGTCTACACCGGCCGTTCGGCCTGCGCGGTTTTAACCTGACCGACGATTCAAAACCACGCGGCAACCTTCCTCTCGGCCCCTATACCGTCGTTGCCTTTCACCGATGGCTGGAAAAGGAGTATGGCGGTCTGAACGAGACGGCCCGGGCCTGGGGCATCAAGTCCAGCGGCTTCGGTCGCATTCATTCGTGGGGGCGGATTCACCAGGCCAGCGTGAAGGCGTGGTACGACAAAGGCATTACAGCGCCATGGATCGATGCCCAACGCTTCCTTCAACAGCATTGGGTGGACGTCATTGTCCATGTTCGCGATGCCGTACGAGAGGTCTATCCTCAAGCTTACGTGGGCTCCGATGCGGCCTACTACGAAAACGCCGCATCCGATCTGTTCGGCCAGGTCGAATACGTCGCTCCCTACTATGGCCACGGTTCGGTTAAACTCGCCGTTGCACGCGGTGCCGCCCGACGCGAAGGAGATTTCGGCGCGTGCCTCGGTGCGTACGGTGGCAAACCAACGCGCATGACTGGACGGCGCAGCCAGATCTGGGATGTGCTCTTTGCCGGGGGCACCGGTTTCTATTACTGGAGATTCCAAGATGGCTTGCGCGAAGATCTCACGCTGAGCGACGCGCACGCACTGTACCAGTGTGAAGTGGTGGAAGAACTGAGCGACGGCATCGGCGAGTTGTTCACGGCGGGTGAGCGCATTTTCAATCCAATTGCCATCCTGTCCAGCCAGACCTCCGGAATCTGCGACCAGCTGGACGACGAGGGTATGGGGAACAGCGGCGGCGCATTCCAGAACGCAATGGAAGATCTTGGCTTGAATCCCTTTATTATTACCGGGGAAGAGCTCGCGGGAGGCTGGCTTGGGGAACATGGAGTGCGCCTGCTTCTGCTACCCGGCTGCAACAGTCTGAGTGACGCTGAAATCGAGACTATCCGCTCGTTTGTGGACGGTGGCGGCATTGCACTCGCGGATGTGCGCCCCGGTATTCGTATGCCCAACGGCACCCCGCGCAAGGAAGTCGCCCTGGACAAAGTGTTCGGAATAACGGTCGATTCCAAGGACAAAGCCACTCGGTCCCGCGGGCGACTCCAGGGACAGCCCTTCGGTGGAGGCGAAACACTCGGATTTGGTGACATGCTCTGCGATCCGCGTCTGAGCGCGGCGAAGAGCGCGCAAGCCCGGGCCGAGCTGGTGGCGGATTCCGGCGGGGGCGAAAAGGACGTAACCGCGCATGCTTTGTTCGAGCACTCCTTTGGCAAAGGTCGCGCGTATCTTTTGAACGCATCGTTTTCCACCTATGACACGTGCCGGGCTGAGGTCGGCGACACGTGGAGAGCATGGTTCCGCGTCATGCGATCCGTCACGGCGACCGCCGGTTTGCAACCCGCTTTTCGTGGCACGAGCGAGGGAACCGAGACGCCGAGAATCAGGTTCAGTCCGTTCCGCGCCGGTGCCGGCTGGTTGCTTGGCGTGGCGGATCTTGGCGGTGGCGATTTCCAAGGCGACCGCCGTCCGTTCGAGGTGCAGCTTCCTACGGACTGCCATCAGTACGATGTGCGCGCTGGGCGATACTTGAGCCATGGGGATGTACTGCGCGACGAGTTACCGCGCGGCGGACATCGCGCCTATGCTCTCCTTCCGTACAAACTGGATGGCATCGACCTGACGTTGAACGAAACGGAACTGACGGCTGGTGAGTTGCTGGAAGCGAGCGTAAGCCTGCGCGCCGCCGCCACCCCGACCGGCCCCCATGTAATCCGGCTTACGGTAGAGACGCCGGACGGAAGGTCGTTCTTTCCCATGAAGCGCGTGTTGCGTGTCCCGGAATCGGGCGCGCTTACCGTGCCGTTACGTACGGCTGCTGACGATCCCCCAGGAGCGTGGTCGATTGAGGCCGTAGATGTGACGACCGGCATGTCAACAACGGTGGAATTTACGTTGCAAGGAGGTGCGCGATGAATCGCTTTTCTCTCGTTGTCAGTGCGCTCTGGGTGCTTGTTTCCACAATCGTGGGAGGTGACGAGTTGCGAACCGAGCGCTGCCTGGTGTATACCGTCGAACGGATTGCTCCGGAGGCTGCTCCCCGCGTTGACGGTAAACTTAACGAGGCTGTCTGGGGCGACCGTCCGGCGATCGACACGTTGCGCAATTTTCTCGGTGAACGTGTTGGCGACTTCGCCTCCCAGAAGTCCGCATTCACGATTCTCACCGACGGCGCGAACCTGTATATCGGCGCGGTGTTTCACGAACCGGAAATGAAAAAAATCCAGGCGAACCCCGCCCTGCCGCCATACTCGAACGACTGCATTGAGGTGTACTTTGACCCACGACACGACGGAACGCGTAAAATTCAGTTTGTTATCGACTGCATCGGGCAGAAGTGGCGGCGGAAACACTTCAATGACGGGTATGGCTGGGTTACCGATTCCGCCTGGGAAGTGCTCGCTGACTGGGAAGCGCGGACGAGTTGGGGCGACAATGCCTGGTACGTCGAGATTCGCGTGAATGGCACCGCCTTCGGTTTTGATCCACAACCGGGGGAGGTGGTCGGGTTCAACGTGTGCCGTTTCCGGTTGGGTGCCGGCAACGAGTTTAGCGCCTGGGGGTTTGAGGGTTCGGGCCGACAGAAGAACATGGCTGCGTGGGGTCATCTGTTGTTTGCCAAGCCCGGCGAATCGGTGGCCGATGGAGCTGTTACAAGCCGTGAAATCGAGCAGATTTATCCTGATCTGTCCGGACTGCGCGTACAGGTTCCCATCGCGGGAGGCTTTCAGATCTATACAACCGACGGCATGGAAGAGCGTACGTTTGGCGAACTGTTGGCACCCCTCGTCGCCGAACTCCGTGCCCTGCTCCAGGAAGGAGAGACCGTGCTCGCTAATCTGGGTGTCAAGGGCAAGCGTCGGGAGAGTTTGGCGGGGGCTTTCGCCGCTGGAAGGGAAAAGACGCGGGAATTACTGAGCACCGTAGAGTCCGTAAAACTCACCTGCGGCGCATACGACCGCCTGGTAGCTGCAATCGCTACGAACAGAAAGGGACTCGAGAACACAATCGGTCAAATGAAGCTGGCCCGGCTGGTCGCGCGAGTCAATCCCACCCCCAAAACAACCGGGACGAAACAATGAAGCGACTGACTGGAACTTGCCACCAAGTGCCAATACTGTCGAGTTTGGGTTTCGGGTGTCAGGTTTCGCGTGTCAGAAATGGAGCTGTCAGTCTGAAACCTGAAACCCGAACACTGACACCTCTCCTAAAATCGACAGTATTACACCTCGTACGCATAGACGCCGGTCTGTTGGTCGCGTCTTCAATTATCTTCTTGTCCATGTCATGTTTCGTTTCCGCGTTTGCGTCCGAACCCGACCAAATTCACGCCAGTGAATCGTACCGTGTGCTGACATCGGGCGAGGGATGGGCTGACCACCGATGGACCGTTCGCGTCGGCGATTATGCATTGACGATCACGCAACGGCTCGATCCCGAAACGGGCATGCCGCCATCCAAACGTCGCTGGGGGGACAGCTTCATCGGCATCGATGGACACAAGGAACGGCGATATTTCGCGGCAAACTGGAGCCCTTGGACGTTTGTGCTGCCCGTTGTTCGCCTTGAAGGAGAAGAGCAAAATGTTCCAGCCGCTTCGTTGTATGGGCGTTGCGTATTTGCCGGTTTGCGGAGCGTTGAGGAAAAACGCGCGGTGGCCGAAGCGGTCTTTCGCGATTCCACCGGCGGCCATTTTCGCCTCCGCATCGTGGGCCAGAAGCGGTTTCCCGACCGTTTCGGGGTTATGCTGCGCTATACTCCCGGAAAGGGACACACGGTGAAAGACCTTCGCTACCGTCTGGTCTGTCAGCCCACGGACTATTCTGACCGCGGTTACTGGCAAAGGCAGCGTGCGTTGAGCACCCCGGACCATAGTTGTCGATTACTCAAAGAACCGCCCTCGCTAACCATGAATCCGGACAGCGACGGCCCTTGGGTATTTCACAACTGTTTCGCGCACATCACTTCGGGTACCTTCCTGGCCGTGCGCCAGGGGGATTTCAGCACCATGAAGGTGCCCGCCGCGGATAAAACCATTACCATTGAACTGACCCCACGAGAGAAGAGGGGGTGGGTGCATTTGCTTTGTGGCGACTGGGTGAACGAACCTTATTCCCGAGTGTGTGCTCGGTTACTCGCGGACGCGGATGAACTTCAGGAACACGTTGCGATTTTTGCGGCCACTGGACCACTCGCCCCCTCCTCGGTTGCGGAGATTACGCCGGAACTCGAAAATTGCGATGCCCAGGTTCGAGCGGCTGTTGCCAGTGCCTTCGAGAAGTGCCGCCAAGCCCTTGCCCAACTCCAAGCCGCGGAACGAACCTCCGATGGTGAGGACGTGACCGCGCTACTAACCTATGACCAGGCGAAGAAAGCCTTAATTGAGCGTGTCCGCACCGAACGCGCTCGATGGATTAATGAGAAAAAGTGGCGGGGAAAACCTGTCAAGGGCATCGATTCCTCAAGCAAATAAACAAAGTGACACGGACAGTCCCTGGCCGCTATCCTTGAAGCAAAAAAACAATAGTGCGGACTGCGTAATCACGTCAGGACGAGCGTAGCGCGAAAGCCGGCCGCCACCATCGTCAACCCGTCTTCCTGAGGTCTTTTGTTTCCGGAGCCCGTCTCTTCGGAAGCCGGGATCCCCCGCCAGCCCAATCATAACGTAACGAACATGCAGGCGGTTACCGGGAAGACGAGGAGACCGGATCACGAGGCAACCGGGATCGTCGACCGCTATCGTCGCCGGAAGCGCGGGGGGCGGATTGAAACCGTTCGAAGAGGAGGCATTGTTCTCTTGCGACACGGGTATCAATGGCAAAGGGACATCAGACCAATGAAACCTACCGATCTGCATGCTTGTACGGTGATCGACATTCACAATCATGTGTGGGCGAAAGACGGAGAGCTGGATCGCGACAGGGCAATGTCTCTTCTGAAAGCGGCGGATTGCCTCGGTATCGACACCGTGTGTGTTTCCCTGCCGCTCATGACCGAATCGCCGACACCCGAGGAGTTCCGTCAAGCCAACGATATGGTGTTCGAGGCCTTGGAGATGTCGGATACCTTCCGTGGATTCTGTTTTGTGAATCCCGGTTACGCCGAGGAAAGCGTCGCTGAATTGGAGCGCTGCATTGTTCGGCATCGCATGGTTGGCGTGAAATTGTATCATCAGTACCGGATCTGCGATCCGGCGTTGCGGCCGGTGATGGATTACGCGGCCGAACTGGGGGTCCCTGTCCTGATGCATGCCGCCAAGCTTCGGGATTCGGCAAACGTTGCCCGTCAGCCGCGGGTCAGTCATGCCGAACATTTTCTGAAGGCGGCGCACATGTTTCCGAACACCACGCTGATTCAGGCACACATCGGGGGTGGCGGCGACTGGGAATGGAATCTGCGGGTATTGGAAGCCATGCCGGCGTCCGCAAAGTACTTTATCGATATCAGCGGCAGCGTCGTTGACGCCGGTATTATTCGCAAAACCGTCGCGACCCTGGGGGCGGATCGTGTTCTGTTCGCTACCGATGGTATTATGGAAGAGGGAATCGGCAAGTTGTTGGAGGCCGGTTTATCCGAGGAACAGCTGCAGCACATTCTTTCTCGGAATGCCGAGCGGATTTTATTCTGATCGATTCATCAACCTCAAAGATTGAGTCTACTCTAAAAACTCGAAAATTCCTTAAAAATGGCCTGTAGGGCCAATATCTAACGTAGCCCAGGGCAGAGCAAAGCGGCAGCCCTGGGTGTGGTAGCACTATTAGTCGGTGCCCTGATGGGGCACTTCAACATCCTGTCCTGCAACGGATTGAAGAACACTTACGGCGTTCAATCGGTTTGGCAAGGAGCATGACATGATTTTTGACATCAACACGGCCACCGGTCACTGGCCGTTTCGGCGCGTGCCGAACCAAACCATACCACTGTTGCGCTGTCTGCTGGCCGAACGAGGGATCGGCGGCGCGGCGGTGGCAAACACGCATGCTCTGTTTTACAAAAACTGCCAGGACGCGAATCTGGAGTTGGCCGAAGCCATTGCCGACGATGCCGAGTTTTTCACCGGCGTGGCCACGCTGAACCCATTGTATGCCGCCTGGGAACGGGATCTGGTAACATGCACGGAGGAGTTGGGACTGAAAGCGCTTCGGCTCGTACCGCGGTATCACGACTATGGCTTGGACGCGCCGGAAGCGAAAGCTATCCTGGCGGCGGCTACGGATTTGAACCTTCCGGTGTTCATTCCAGCGCGTGTGGTGGATGTTCGCCAGCGGCACTGGATGGATACCGAACAGCAAGTGAGTGTCGAGGAGATTGGGCGCTTCTCGCTTGGCGTACCCGGATCGAGAATCGTGATCACCGAGAGTACGGTGTCTGTTCCCGAATTGGTTAACGACGATGGCACGCTAAAGTATCCGGGTTTGTATTTCGAGATATCCCGCATGCCGTCCGCGTATGGTCAAACGATCGCCGGTCTGTTGGATGCCGTGGGGGCGGATCGTTTTCTCTTCGGCAGCGGCGCCCCGTTCAAAGAGATCCTGCCTTCTCTTCTGAAGCTCGACACGATCGATTGCGCGGAGGACACGCGTAGGCGGATTGCTCACGAAAATGCACGCACCCTTTTGGAGACAAACACATGCAGTTGACGGAAAGTGACCTAAAACGCGCTGAGACACTCGATAAAACCATGGTCCACGTGCCCGAGGGAGAGTTCACGTTCGGCATGACGGACCGGCAGAAAAAGGACGCAGCCGATTGGTGCGATGTCCATCCGGATATGCTGCATTTTCACACTCGTGCCGAAACTCGAAACACGCCGGACTTCTGGATCGACCGATATCCGGTTACCCGAGCACAGTTCTTGCGGTTCATGCAGGATACCGGTTACAAGATTGAGTACAGCGGCTGGCTGGTTGGATGGGCCGAGCTTGTCAATATCCTTAACCTGACGGATCCCGAGCGGCTGTTCTGCCCTATGACAGGCGTCAATTCGGAAGACGCCCTCGCCTATGCGAACTGGGCCGGTAAACGCCTGCCCACGGAGGTCGAGTGGGAGAAGGCGGCACGCGGAACTGACGGCAGACTGTATCCCTGGGGGGATGCCGCGCCGTGTACGGAAACCGGCGATGGTGACGTCACGCTGGGCAGCCTTCCCGTCATCGGTGCGCATCCCGAGCTGGCCAGCCCTTGCGGTGCCGAAGACATGACCGGCAGCGTACTGCAATGGGTAAAGACAGTGGTGCCGCCGCGGTCCAAAGACGGCAAAGGGCAAGGAACTACGAGCTTTATTCTGGCGGGCTCGAGTCTTGTGCATCGCCAGCCGTACTCGCACTTTGTGACCAGCCGCTGGGATTGGAACCCGGGGTTGCGCGCCTACAACACGGGGTTTCGCTGTGTCTCCGATCAAGCGTCCGCCGAGAATGAAAGCGACGCTTTCGAGGCACCGCACGCACCATACATCAAACGCGTCACGATCAACACGGACACCTACCTCGAGAATCCCATTCGTCTGCACGCCTACGACTGGCCGACGTTCCGCATCGAAGTACCCTGGTTCCCTGAAAGTCTCTGGGTTGTCGACTGTCCGGAAGGCCACTGGGGACCCTTCCCCGGGGCCAACGATTTCCCGTTTAAAGGCCGGGAAACGTGGGAAACTCCGTGGCGGCAATCGGACGATAACGGTCGCCTGGAATATTCGCGCCGCCAAGATAATCAGACGCTTGACGTGACTGTTGTCGCGGATGGCGACGAAGTGCGCATTAAGGTGCGGTGTAACAACATCGCCACGATCAACCTCGGCACCATCTGCATAAAAACATTCAGTCCTTTCTTCAGCAGTCAGGAGCGATTGACGCAGAACCGGGTTGCGGACAACAGTCTGCTGGCGGCCGCTCAAATGCCGCTCCCGCCGCATCTCACTCCTTCGTTCGGCTGGACGGTTGGCGAGGACTTGCCACACGGCGCCGTGGTGACGCGCGCCTACGACGGCAGCGGTTTCGTGGCGATGGTCGGCGAGCCCGGCTGTGAATGCTGGGGCAACGGTTGGCCGCACTGCACGCATTTGCGGGGGACGCCAATGGACACCACGGCCGGAGCCGAACTCCGCCTCATTTTTGCCGTAGGCTCAGAAGCCGACCTGCTGAAGCGCCTGGAAGGATAACGGTGACGGTAAGTGAACGGTTCAGACGGCCTTGACATGCAGTGCAACGGCCTGGTGATGCGGTCCTCCGGGCCGCACATGCGCACGGACGGGCGGAGATCCGCCGTCGCGCCATACTTCGGCGTGACAAGGATCCGCTTCACTTGTGCGTCGGCGTAGACGTATTTTCTCACACGCCATCAATGACAACATCGGACGTTTGGCATCATGACAAGCAGAGAACGGATCAGAACGATTTTGGCTGGACGAGCCGCCGACCGCTGCGGTTTCTGGCTGGGCAATCCGCACAGGGATATGTGGCCCATCCTCCACGCTTATTTCGGTACGCAAACTGAAGAGGAGGTGCGGCTTCTCCTGAAGGACGACTTTCGCTGGATAACCCCCGTCGACCCATACAAGCATCCTGAAGGCCACGCTGTGTTTGACATGCAGCGACGCGGTGTCGAATTGAGTGCCGCGGGCGCTTTCACGGACTGCGAAACTGCAGAAGAAGTGCACGATTATGAGTGGCCGAATCCTGACTATCTGGATTTTACCGAAACGGTTGAACGGCTTGACCAAGTCGGGGATTTTTATCGAGCCGCCAGTTTCTGGTGTCCGTTCTTTCATATGGCCGCGGATTTTTTTGGGATGGAGAATTATTTTCTGAAGATGTACACCCATCCGGACGTAGTGCATGCGGTAACCACGCGCCTGATCGATTTTTACGTGGAGGCCAATCGGCGTATGTTCGAGGCGATAGGAGAGCGCGGGGACGCCATGTTCTTCGGCAACGATTTCGGGACGCAACTGGACCTCCTGATAAGCCCTGATTCCTTTCGGGAATTTATCTTTCCATACTTCAAGCGGTTGACCGATATCGGGCATGCCTATGGAAAGCAAGTGATTCTACACTCGTGCGGATCGATACACAAAGTCATACCCGATTTAATTCGCCTGGGAGTGGACGGCCTGCATCCTCTTCAGGCAAAAGCCGCGAATATGGATGCTGAACGATTGGCCGCGGAATTCAAGGGGAAAGTGGCGTTTGTCGGCGCTGTGGACACACAGGATCTCTTGATCAACGCAAGCCCTGATGAGGTAATTGCGGAAGTTCGTCGTCTTAAACGCCTGCTCGGCCCGGCATTTGTGGTCAGCCCGAGTCACGAAGCGTTGCTCCCCGGGATGAAGCCGGAGAATATCGAAGCCATGGCACGAGCCGCGGTGGAATAGCGTCCATCGAGTCGGGAAAGGGGTGGTACGTGCGGCCCCCCATTGCTTCCAAAGCGGCGGCAAGCCGCATGAACTCCAAAGAGCCAGCGGCTCGATTTCCTGCAATCCGCGCCCTCTGGCCGTGCGTAATTCGAACTCCGTGCTTAACACTTACACGCGTTGCGTTCGCCGTCGGGCGAGGAGCACGACGAACACCGTCATCAGAACGCACGTTGCCGGTTCAGGGATCGCGGCGGTCTGCAGGGCGGTCAGCTGCATGCTGAACAACGTCGCGCCAGCAAGCGGAAAACCGGCTGCCCAGGCGCCGTCGGGTCCCCATACGCTCGGATCGATTTCCATTTGGAAGGAGACATCGAAGAAACTTTCGACCCAGGCCTCCGGATCCACATCTCCCTCGTTAAACTCCATCCCGAGGAACCATACCTGGCCGAGTAATTCTTCATCGATCTCGCCATGCAGTTGGTAGAACTGCGGTTTTTCCCCGGGAACCCCGACAAAGTAAGAGATATCGAAGAACGACCCGGTTACGAACAGGTTCTCCAGCATGACCGTCGAGTCTCGGTCCACCGCGGGGATGAACCAGCCGTATTCCGTGTCGGATTCCGGCAGCAGATGATGAAATTCAAGCGTGGCTGTGACGGGTGTGGGGACGGACGGATCCGTCACGTCCAAGTATTCCAAGTTATACTCGAAGGGTACGACGGTCTGTCCGGAACCGGGGAAACTGTCCACTGCATCGGGATTGAAGATGACGACGGGCCCCATGGGGTCGCCGTTCCCCGTTGTTTCAGGGCCGAGGAAACGAACGGTCAACCCACCGGCCAGCGTTGGCGAACCGGGCAGGCCGACGGGAATCGGGTATGGGGTCGGCGGACCGTAAGGCGGTTCGCTGTAGGGGGCCATTGCATGCGCGAACCCACTGCCCCAGGGAAACTCCATATCGCTGCGGTCCATGCGCACCTGTTCAACCTGGAAATTGATCAGCGCGGCGTTGGTGTGCGCGGGGCCGCCGTCGTACTGGACGAGATTGCCGTTGGCGTCGAACTTGTACGTGTGGGTTCGATTCTCGGCGGTATTGTCTGTCTGATCGGGGTCATCGATTCCGCGCACAACCCAGCCGGTGGTGTTCCCATCGCCGTCCACGAGTTCCTGGATCTCCGAGACGAAGGTTCGGTGACCGCCCTGCGATTGACCGTTTTCTTCACCCCAGTACACTCCCATTTCGACATCGCCATCCTTTGCCAGGGTGTCCTGAGCCGCCGCGAAACTGCCGGTCTGCGCCGACATGATCGGCAGATTATGGTCGCTGACGTATTTGTTCTTGCCGGCCAGGATATCGGTGGTGTAGGTGCCTTTCTTCCCGCTGTTCGTCTTCATGTTTCCGGCCAGCTCCCCGTGCACGGTCTGGGCGGAGTCCGGGACATTGACATTGTCATGGTTATCCCCCATGTATTTTAGCGAGCGCGCCACCGACCCCGGGGCGCATTCATCGCCCCCTTCGTTCACCGTTGCAATACTGTTTTCCGTGACGCTGATACCGGCCGAATAGCCAACCGTTTCCCCGGCGCCCGCGCCCTCGAAGTCCATGGCTGCCATTGGGCCGTTGATACCGCCGCCCTCAGGCGCAAGCGTGCCGACCCACAGACCATCTCCGGAAACACGGTAGTCGAATTCACTGACCGTTGCGGTTCCGCTCCATGCACCCGTCGGTTGCCCGGTAGCCGGATCGCGTGGATAGTGGTCAACGGTGTAAAGATAACTCAGTGTGGTGACATCCGTACCGAGGGGAGTGCCTGGATCACCGGGGTCGTAAAGCTCGAAGCACACTTCCTGCGGCAGTCGCCCCGCAAGCTCCGCCGTGCTCGTGTAGAAAACCGGCAGGTTCACAACCTCCCATTCCGCCGAGCCCCCTGCATTGGTAACCAAGTTGAAGTACCCGCCCCGGCCTGTCTGGCCCGAGTAGGTTGTCATGTCGTAGAATTCGCTGTCCGCGTCATTCAGCGTGATCAACACCGTTCCCCAGTCGGAATCTCTGCTGAGATCTCCCCCTGTACTGTCCAGCCAGTTCACCTGTTCGAACGCCAGGTTGATCGTACCCGCATGCGTCACAGTCAGGATACCGCATACCACGGCGGCCATCAACCCCGCGTAACAGGCCCCCCTCCAGGTCTTTCCGGCTTTCATTTTACCCCTCCTTGGTTGTAGAGAATTGCGAAAAACGACATTCCGCAATTCTTGTTCTTAGTTCCTGGTTCGTCGTTCCTCGTTTTTGAACTGCGGACGAAGAACCAGGAACGACCCGCGCGAAGGCTATTTCGCAAGAGTCTATGATGTCCCCCTCTTCCCCCTTTTTACCTTTACCATGCCACCGGTCAAATGGCAAGGCAATGCCGGGATTTCCTGTTGGGGGGGTGGTAGAAAACGGAGAGAAAGCAATACCCGGTCATACTGGCGCATCGGCGACACGTTCCGAGAGATCGGCATCGGCCGGCACCGGCACGTCGACGCGATGCCGCAGCGTCTCCAAATCCGGTGTCAACACCGCTTCAAGTTGCTGTGGCCGCGCCGTATTGGTGGTCATTTGAAGCCTTCAATGGGACTGGGCGTGCATGAATCAGGTTCTTTCCGGAAATCTGTAGAATGTTGAATGCTGAATTTTGAATTCATCGCGGTGCTGTCGCAGTTCGTCTTCGAGTTCGCTGAATCCGTGCGTCGTATGCGCGCAGCGACGCGGCGGTGAGTTGCAAGCCGGAACTGGTTTCCAGCCGCCGGCAGAACTGGCTGATCACGTCGTCGTCCCGCTCCTCGCCGCGGGAGCGTAGAACGTCTTTCAACCCCTCGAAGTTCGCGTGGCCGAAAAGGGAATGAAAGTATTGGGTCAGAATAAGATTTTGTTCGAGGGGCATTCGCGATTATTCCATTTTCGATTGATGCAGAACCATGCAGTTTCGTTTTACACCATCCTCTGACAGCAGGCAGGCGAGCATGCCGTCCTGGTTGAGATAACCCACTATCACGCGGGAAGCCAGGTGCAACACGTATTGGTTGCACCACACAGCGCGGGAAGCATTGACGTTTTCCACATTGGAGTCGAAAGGCGTGGCGATCAGCAGGCGGCCGGCGTCGATGGCGCGGCGCATACGATGCGGCACAGTGGCCGGTAACCCGGCGGCCAGAATCTGCACGAGCGGGATGCCACGGGCAAGGCATTCATTGAAAACAGCACGTTCGACAGGACTCAAAAAACCGCTGACAACACATTCAACATCGTCCAGCCAACCGTGATCGAAAACATCTATACGGGTGCGTGTCCGGGATGCCAGAAACGCAGTCATCGATAAATCCATAAGATTCCGTTTGCCCAGGAAGAACCGTGGTTCACCGTATCGCAACACGTTCCAATTGGACGGATTATTACGAATATACCGGCGAATGGTTTTCAACGCCCGGTCGTTGCGGACGATGACATCGTAATAATTGCGTTGCCAAGGGGAAGTGCCATCCATATTTTTGGTGACCCCGATTTTGAATCCACGGATGACCGAACCCAATGTCCGCGATGTGCCCCGGGGGCGTTCCCGGCCGTCCCGTCCCGGTAGGGGCGAAAAATTTTTCGCCCCTACGCCGTTTTTCGCCCCGACGTCGGTCCCATTGCCCGTCACATCACGCATGATAATGATCCCGTGCACATGGTCGGGCATGACCACCCATTCGTCCAAAACCACATTCGGGAAATGCACGGGGATTTCCCGCCAACATCGATCCGCCGCACGGCCCGCGTCATTCAACGCCACACGTCCATTGACCACCTCGCCGAACCAATGACGTCGCCCCGTCGTGCAGATGGTTACGAAATAGGTGCCTTCACCGGCATAATTGTGACCGCGAAGTCGAAGCGAACGGCGGTTATGGACACCGGGATCATATTCCGAACCCGGTTCCATCACCTCCGTAGATGCTGCTATTTGATTTTCCGGTATGTATGTGTTCATCCGTTTTTTATTTATGCGACCATAAACTGCTTGACTGTCTCGTCGAGCGGCTGGACGGCCGGGGCCTCTCCGGTGCAAACTGCAATCCTCTGCCCCCCCCTCCAGCCGCCGACAGAACTGGCTGCTTCCGTCGTCGTCCCGCTCCTCGCCGCAGGAGCGCAGAACGTCTTTCAGCCCCTCGAAACTCGCATGGCCGAACAATGAGTGGAAGTATTGAATTAATGGGCGTCATCTTCAAGGATGTCAAGAAGAAGAGCCCCTGGTTGCCGGGTATAAACAGATTCATAGAGAAAGCGGTAGTGATGTCTTTTCGGCAGACGAAAAGGATCGCGGTCAAGCGGCTCGACTTTCAAGAACCGGCTCTCGGGAATGATGCTCTCCAGTACCGGCAACATCTCATCCCGACTCATCGGCAGGGCAATGTCAACATCAATCGACAAGCGGCGGAAGTCATCAACCAGCAGAAGAATGCATGTGCCACCCTTAAAAACAAACGGCAACTCACGCGTTGCCAGTTCCGCCAGAAATTCGAAGGCATGATTGGCGGTTTCCAGGAGATTTGGCGAGAGTTGTCCGTACTCTCGCTGCCTGGCTTCATACCACTTTTTGTCAAAACATTTTGCTGCTATTAACCCCAATGAAATTATCCTTGTTGGCGTACAGGCAACTAACTATCTGCACAGAATTGGCTTTTATGCAATTAGTTAGTTGATTTCGGTATGAATGCATCAACATGACGGCGTTTGGCAAGGGTTACGAAGTACGCCGTTGAAATCCTGCCGGACAACATCGCGTTTTCCACGGCATCGCGAGCTTCATCCCGCGCCATTAGTGGCAGTTTTTCCGCCTCGTAAAGCAAATCGGCCAGGATCATCTCGATCGGTGCGACATGGCTGGCTTCTTCAGTTTCTTCGACAAAGCCCGGCCGAACGACAACAGTCTTATCACGAACTCGGAATGACTTCTCAACTTCTACTTTGCCGGGATTGACGAATACGTTATATCCCGCTTCCAAAAGCCAATCGCCGATACTCCGCATACCCGCTTCGTCGACATGAATGAACGTAACGAATTTTGCCAGCAAGTGATGCATGTGCGGATTGATTTGCCGGGTAGACCAGCACGAGAAGTCCAGAAGTGGAAATGCTTTGTTTAGGCGCTGCACAATATCGGCAACCGGCTGGGTGTCCAGCTCGAACGGCTGCGCGATACTCGAATACCATCCTCTACCCGCATCGTGGACGATGCCTTTGGACATGGCATCACTCATGTAGAACTTAAGTGTGCCGGCAGTCACAGAAACACCCAGCTCATTCATTGCCTTGCGCACAGCCTCCAGGCTGAAATACGGCGAGGACCGCATTAGCTCCGGGATGACTCGTTTATACAGCGTGTCTTTGGCACTACTTTTGGCTTGCTCTTTTTTCGACTTCATTGCAATGAATCTCTTTATTCTTCCGCTCCATTCAACCGGTGCCGCCCATGACCATCAACTGCTTGAATGTCTCGTCGAGCGGCTGGACGGCCGGGGCGGCGCAGGGGCCGTTGCAGAGGATTTCATCCCAGTCCGCGGCGCTGCCGATCCGGTCTTTGATGAACTCACGGTCGCGGTGGGCCTCGGCTTCCGGGCCTGTTACGCACAAACTTACCGGGTTTGCTCGCCCAACCACGCCTGTGCTTTGTCTTCGTCCTGCTGGATAGCGATTACGACGGCACGCTTGGCGCATGCGAGCAAGTGTCTCGAGCGTGTCCGCAGGCCAAAGGATTCCTGCACCATCGTCTGGATTTCCTGCTGTTTATCTTT
>JAIPIM010000018.1 GCA_021734725.1 Minisyncoccota bacterium
CTCCAAAGCTATCTCCCCCGAACTTACAGTAAGAGCATTGACAGCTGTAACGGCTACGTTGAAAACTCCTTCAAGCTGCTCGACCACTTCAGCGGTATACGTTTCCCCGTAGAAGCCGTCGTACAATCCCGCGGAATAATCCCGGTCGTCAAGTCCAGACCAGGTGACGTTTTCGTATCGGTCGATGACAAGGCGGTAGAATTTCTCCATGGGGCTCGCTGCTGGACCGAAGAATTTCTGGCAGTAATCGTGAAGCTGAGCATCGATGTCCAGCTCCGGATCCCAAAGGAGCCGAAACCAGAGATTGATAAACCAGTGACATTCTTGGGCTGAACGTCCACGGCTGTTCAAGTATTCGCCGCCTATGTATTTGCCGTAGTCCTGCAACCACTGCTGCTTTAGATGAGGATAAATAATTGGTGCGGCGGTCCAGAAGCCCGGGAAGCATGGGTAATCCCATATGTACAGGCGATCGGGATTCTCATCGAGCTTTATGCTCCATCCCTTAATCAGTTCGTCAATCCTTAACCGTGCTTCCGGTTCCTTGTATAAGTGACTTGGGCAGAGAACACAAAGCATAATATCGACGTTGTCCGGAAGATCGAAGTCGGGCGGCAATGTATATCCCTGATACGCTAAGCTGATAATGCGTTTATCCGGCCACCTTTTTTTAATTTCCAGGGCTACGTCCCGTACGTGCCCAAAGTAGGTGTTGGACTGCACTCCCCAGTTTTCCTGCTGGTGAAAAAAATGGCGATTGGGATTGGATTGTACCTGACACCGCTCGCACTGGCAGATCGGAAGGTTGTCTACTGGACCGATGGATATGTAGTGCGATGTGGGATCCGCGCCCGGATAATCGTCACCTTTTTCGTAGTACGCTTCCAAATTCTGAACCCGCTGCTTCACAAGGCCGGGTTCGCTGTAACAGAGATACCTGAAATTCTTCGTCCCGTCTTTGTTGGTCAAGAAATACTCAGGATGCTCGTTTTTGTATCTACCCCAGCCATGGTCGGTATGTCCAACAGGCATCAGATGGGCCTGAGCCGCACGAATTTCGGCTCCAAAGAATCCATACGTAAATCGATAGTTGAACACCGGAGCATCACGGTAATTGACAGGAACGTCTACGGACAAGGAGTGACCACGGGGAATTACGACACCAAAGTCTTCGTCCCCATTGACCTCGTCAGCAATACTCCGGATGTCCGTGAAATAGAAGCGGAACCCCAAAAATTTCTCCAGGAAAATCGAGACGGCATGCATGGTTCCCCGGTCGTGCGCATAATCCAAGTTCAAACCACCACCGCCGGGGGGCACCACCTCACCCACCAGCGCAATCCCGCGGTCAAAGCTTTGGATGGCTATGCCTTCCGTCGCGCGTGGAGTTGGAATGCCATAACGCTCCGTCATCTTACTCTTTCCGATCAATACCAGGTTACCATCAAGGGGAGCTTCCGACGCTCTGAGAATGGGGAGTACCACGCCTGTTGCTTTCTCGACGTACGTTTGTAAATACTCAGCCGCGACCCGCTGGCTGTGATCCGGATCGAGTCCGCCGTGGCTCTTGCGAAGCATCACCAATGGCTCATCCGGTAAAACAATGGCTGCCTTTGCCTTACCGTCTTGTACTAGAAACATGGTCGCGCCCGCAGTTGCCGTCTTCCGTTGGGGCATAGTGTTGACCGGATCCGATCTTGTTACGCCTCCTGTCTCTCTACATACCCCAATCGTATCCAGAAACCCATAACCGAAAACGCAGGTCACCAGCCCCAACAGAAATCGAACCTTAAACCCCACCATGATGTCATGCCTTTCCATTTCGCGCTTGCCACGGACTGCGGTAAACATACGCGTCACCAAGGAGATATCACATCAGCCTGGATTATTCAGGTTAACGCCGATGGCGGTGCAACAGTACCAATCCCCCGATGCCGAGTAAGATCACGGAACTGGGTTCCGGAATGGTTTGATACCGGAGAAAGTCACTCAATAACCAACGGGTACCACCCAGCACGCTGTAGGTCATGGTGAGAGGATCGGTGGTGCTCCAAGCATTGCTGGCGCGTACCAGTCCACCATCGTGCGCCCCACCGTCTGTCCATTGTAACGGTGTGTAGCTTGCCTCCCCGTATTTTTTGACATACAGGGAAACCACGTGGGTACCGTCCCGGTTGTCATATACAAACCGCAGTGTGTCGGGGTCACCAAAGGCAAAATCTGTCAGAGTCGTACGAATGTCACCCGCGGCACGGTCGGCGGCGCTGGGGTAGGCATCATACGTTGTTCCCGTACTGTCCTTAATCGCGGCCGCTGCGCCACCATCATTAGACAAGCCTATACCGTGTCCGCCCGTGCTGTAAGCGCGTCCGCGCGCCGTGGTCTCGACAATCAAAAAATCTCCCGCCTCCGGAAGAGGAATACGGTATGCGTCTTTCAGGCTTGCACTGGCTTCCCCAGGATTGCCTACAGACAACTCACCACCACTGATCGACACCTCTCCTGAGACGTTCCATTTCGAAAGATCCGTGGAAAAATCGTCCACCATAACAGGATCATTGAGTTCGTCATTCACAAAATCAAAAGCGCCGTACGACGAGCGTGGAACAACTGTGCACAGAATAACCGTCATAACCATAAGGTTCGAAAAACTGCGAAATGTCATTGCAATGCCTCTCTTTACTGATGGGTTGCTGAAAACTGAACGGAAACTACGGTCAACGTTACGGCTACTACTCATAATTCTTCCTTCTCCTTTGTTTTTTTTTCTACGGGGCCGGTGGATTCGCGAACAACCAACTCGGGCTCTACGACAATCTGATCCGGCACATCCTCGCCGCGGGAACGGCCCTGAAGTATCTCAAAAGCCCGTTGGGCTATAACAAGGCGCGGATTGCGTACCGTTGTGGCAAACGGGTGAACCTGAACAGCGTCAGGAAGGTCGTCCGTTCCCATGACCGAAACATCCTTCCCAATGCGGAACCCTCGACCTTCCAGAAAACGATAGACGGAGGTAAGCTGATTGTCGCCAACAATTACAGCGGTTGGGCGAGGCGTCCGGGCGAAGAGGCTTTCCATTGCCCGAAAAATATTTGTCGGCTCTCCATTGGCATAACGCACCCAATGTGGTTCAACCCTGTAACCGTGCTCCGCCATACGACGATAATACGCTTCACGACGAATCAGATGGGACGTTTCAAGGATGTAAGGGTCTGGTTTTACTGGGTCAAAGTATCCAATGCAGGTATGTCCCAGCGACCAGAGATGATTCAATTGTTGACTAACCACTTGCTCGTCCGCCAGCAGAACATTGGTGGCTTGACGCTGAACAATCCTCGGATAAATTGAAACGGTAGCAATACCGTAACTTTCAAAAATGCGAGCCATATCAGGCATGTGCGCCCTGTAAATGATGGCATTTTTCACCTCGCACTTGGCGGCGAACTCTTCGTAGTCGGAAACCGGCGCTTGAAACGGAAACTGTTGAAACCGCAGACCAAACCCCAGACGCCCCGCCTCCTCCGCAAGTGTTTTCGCCACGACTGCACTAAACCAATGACTGGTATAAATGTCACTGAACGAATCACATATCACCAGTTCGATCATCGACACCGAAGGTTCCAAAGGGTCGGAACCGATTTTGTAGATACCCGACCTCGGACGGCGTTCGATCAGACCCCGCTGTTCAAACTCTCCCAATATTCGCTCAAGTCTTACACGCCCCAGCCCCGTCTGCTCCTGAAGGACACGAATGGGCGGCAACGCTTCACCCAGCGCCAGGGACCGCAGTTCGCTGCGAAGCTGCTCACGCCCTCTTTTCAATGGTTCGGCCCACGACGCTCTGCTTTTGTTTTTCCTTAACATCATCCACTCGCTTTTTAACCATAACAGTCCCACGCCAGATTCCACGCAACAGTATACGACTCACAGCATACATAGTCAACACAATACAGGTACAATACTGCACAAAACCGAATCAGACAAGCCCTCGCCACATTTTTTTGGCTTCATAATGGAAGAGTTTTGTGTTAATGATAGGAAGACAGGGAAGTGTTTTGCACGTGTCCGGAGGTGTCTCGGAAGAAGTTTGCAACCATTCGAATGGACGAAAATGGTCTGCGGCTTTTTTGCAGCACAACAGGGCTTCCAGGGCATGCTCGTGACATCACACGGCAAACCCTGCCGGTAGTTCGGCTGCTCCACAGCGTGCGGCGGTCGCACCCATGCGTTCGGCATAACAGTTGAGGCGGCCGGAACTTGCCTTGGTGCATCTCGAAAACAATCCGAAAAACGAAGGAAATTGTGCGGGTCCGAACGCCCCCTGACTGTGCAAGCTGTTGGAGCGCAGTGCACATGGTTATGCTAACCCCGGCAAACTCTGCCCGGCAAACTGAAAAGGCCCCGGCAAAAGCCCCCCGGCAAAGCCCGGCAAAACAAGAAAAAGTTAAGATCCAAACCCGTTATGGTTCAGCAATGTGATAATAGTATAACACTCCCGCACCGGTGCCCACTGCAAGGTTTTCGCCGTTCGGGGAAAATGAAAGGCCGCTTATGGCATCGTCGTGATCAAGGGAATAAAGTAGCGACCAGTCCTGGGTATCCAGGATTTCTACTGTGCCATCGAACTTTCCATAGGCGATTCTTGTGCCGTCAGCAGAAAACTGCATCCGGGAAACCCTGCCCTCCGGGTCCAAAACTCGTTTCTTTGTGCCGTCTTCCAGGTCGAAAAGATAAATTTTCCGCCCCAAGTCGGGTTCTGATGCCGCCAGGATTTTCCCGTCGGGAGAAAAGGTGAGATTGTAGTTTCCGCCGCTGGAGTCAAAATCTATAGTATACGCCGGCTCATGGGTTCCAACCTCCCAGAAGCGCACTTTGCCGTCGCGAAATCCTCCGGCAACGTACGCCCCATCGGGGGTAAACTCTATAGCTTGGATCATGTCACCGTCGGGGTCGAATTCAGCTACCTTTTCGAAGTCTCTACCGTTTTCCGTCTGCCACAGCCAGATTTCACCGTGCATCTGATTGGGGTGGCTTGCAAGCGTTTTACCGTCGGGGGAAAAAGCGACCCTGCATTCGTTCCCTCCGTGAAGGTGCTGAAGCCTGAATAAATTTTCGGCATGGTACAATCCTGCACCCCTCCACGCGGCGGCCAATATGGAGCCGCCCGGGGAAAAGCTCAAGCTGTTTGATTCCGGGCGATCTCCCTCATCTCCGGAACGGATAACCTCACCTTTTACAACGGAGTATAGTTCTACCTCCCTGGCCCCTACCGCAATCACTTCGCCATCTGGAGAAAACGCCAGCGAATGAATTTCGTCCCATCCTTCTGTCCGGTAGAGCAGTTCCGCCTGGACTTCTGTTTCTTTTTCATTACCGTTGACCGCTTCTTCCTTTTCCGCTCCAGGGGTTCCGCAGCTGATAAGTCCCAGTAGATATAGAAGCATGACTATAATCACTAAGGAAGCGGCCATATATCCCAGGCGTCTCAGATTAAACATTCGTTTTCTCCTCATTTTGAAAGTAAACCGGCAACTATTATCACGATATCGGACATTCCAAACAACTTTAACTCACTATCTCGTCGCCGGGTGGAACCGCTCCGAAAAGTCGGAGTGCGTAAAGCACCTCCCACAGTTGTTTGTCGGGTGTTGTCTACGGAGCATCGGCGGAGTGCAAAACATACGTAGAGAAATTGCCTTAACGTGTAAGATTCAAGTAAGCGCGTGACAGTAATTGGGGGAGGCGGTTGATGTCTTCGAGTATGAGGTAGCGGCCTTTGGGGAACATGAGAGCCATGTCCGCCGGCGTGTTTTCCGCCAGTGAAATGCAGAATGTGTGGATGGCCTTTTGTTCGTTTTCCTGGCAGGCTTTGCGGACGTCATGGTGCGCGTAGTGCGTCTCGGCGTCATAGCCTTGATCGCAAGGTTTTCCGTCGGTGATGAGGAGCAGCAATTTGGTTTTTGCCATTTTCTCCGAAAGCTTCCATCCGGCATGCCGGAGGGCCGGTCCGATACGGGTCGATGAACCCGGTGCTGCACTGAGCATGGCGTCCGCCGTATCGCGGCACCAAGAATCCTTGAAATCCTTGAACAGGGCGAACTGGCAGTTTTCGCGACCACTGCCGGTGAACCCGAATACGCCGAACGCATCGCCAAGCGTTGCCAATCCTTCCGCCAGGACGTAGGCCGCTTCTTTTTCCACGTCCAATACGGATTTAACGTGCTGCCGACCGACTGCCCGTGGTTCATGCCCGCTGTTTTTTGCGGCACTCATGGTCACGGCGCCGTGTTCTTTTTCCTGTTCACACTCTTCGGCGGTTGAGCCGCTCAAATCAAGCAGTAGAGCCACGGCCACGTCCCGTTGCTGGGTCAGCGGTTTGTTGTAGAAGCGCATTTCGGTATTTTGTTTGGTGGTTCCTTGAGAGATATACTCCATGAAATGGTCCAAGTGTATGCTGTCGCCTTCCTGCAGGCGTGTTTCCCGTCGGATATCTTCCGGGCGCAGCCGTTCGAAGATTCGCCGAACCTGTTCGGTATACCCCTTCAGCTCGGAGGTGATTTCGGTCTTATGCCCCCGCGGTCCCGGCCTGTTTTCCTTTACGCAGCACCAGTTCTGGTAATAATCCGCGGCATGGTTGTTCCATTCGTCGTAGAAATAACCAACCTGGGGGCCCTTTTGCGGCTCTTCGTCTTCTTCGGCGGTTCCCTGGCCGCTGTCCGACGCTTCAGCCGCTTCCGGCGACGTTTCGTCCTGTTGTTCCTGATCGTGTTCCTCCGACTCTTTTTCCGGTCCCGGTTGCGGGGAGGCGTCGCGCAGGTCCGCCTGGATACCGGATTCGCTCAGGGTACTGATCGTCAAGGGGAAAAAGGGATCCGGGAAAAAAGCGAGAGGACGCGGGACATAGGGGACGAGACGTTTTTCCAACCACTGCGTATCCTCGGCAAGGTGCTTTTGAACAAGGCATGCTGTGTCCTTGAAGGTGTCGCTGCTCTTCGCGATGTCGGCAGTCAGGATGCCCAGTTTCTGTTCGATATCGCTTTGCCAAGGGGTCCCTTGCAGCAGGCGCTGCACGATTATGTCCGGCAGCCATTTCGGAGGGCGGTTCGTATAGTCGAGTGCGATCAGGTTGTCGAGCGCTGCCGCAATACCCGGGAATCGGTCTTTACAGAAGACGATTACCCGCACGATCTCGACCATGTAAAAAAGAGTACTGCATGCGGACCCGTTTTTGTGCGGGTCAAACAGGGCGTGGCATGTTTCCATGCCCGGTTGCCCATGCGCCTCGCTGAAGCTGTGGGCGAGCTGGCTGGCGGCTGCAATGGTTATCAGCGCCTTGAGGCAATCCCGGTTTTGCCGCGGATCATCGAACTCCTGAATGACTTCCGGCAGATATGCGCCTGTCGAACAGGCCACGAACGTCGAGCCACGCTCGATAAGGTCATCGGAATCAAGGAGGCTCAGATTATCCACGCTCATTTCCGTTCCGGTGAGCGCGTGCAGCAATCGTTCCAAGCTCTGTTTATCGCGACTGACGCGTGCCTGACGGCTCACGTGTTCGATATGGGTACGCGCGGACGCCAGATTGACGGCCAGATAATTTTTACCCGTCTCCGGGTTACGCTGATACAGTTGCACTGCATCCAGGACGAATGCCCGCAGTTCGCGACCGTCAAGGCGATGGTTGAGGTAGTCGAAGCCATCCAGCAAGGGGGCGAGGAGGCTTGGTTCCTGGTCAGCCAGAAGCGATACTTGGTCCAGCAGGAGTTCCACCTCTTCCGGGGTACTTCCAAGCTTGCCGTCCGCTGCTTTCCCGAAGAACTTAATGCCCAGGAAATGGCGAATGTTCGCCATCTCGAGACCCGCTTTGCTCCAGCGTTCGAAGAGACGAGGCAGACGCATGATCCATCGGTGAGGGCCGCGCAACGTCTCCAGGTAGCTTTTGACGACGCTGTCGAATATGGACTTGTCCACGTGCGACAGAGTATCGAAGATCACTTCCATCACGGCGGGATTGTCCGCAGTGAGGAACCCGGCCTCGATCAGCTCCGCGATGGCGTTTCTGAAGATTTCCTGATAGCCCCACGTCACGTTTCGCAGATCGAAACCTTTCTGCTCCATAAGCCGATCCGCGGCTTCAATCGCGCAAGGTATTTGTGCTGTTGCCTGCTGTGTCATTGGGGTTAAGGATCCCGGCCGCGCAATAGAAGAGTGGGCTTCCAGCCTGCTTTTCATGCCCGGAGTGGTAATTTCCGTTCGATTCCAAGGGCCCGCATTACGTGTGCGTTGGCGGCGCGTTTTCGGGCTTCGGGAAATAGAGGTTGATGACATCGATGATGGAGTCGCTTATTTCGACATCGTCCGTGAGCACGTCAGCGATAGTGACGCCGCACGCTGCATTCGGTTCGATTCCCGCGGCAATCAACTTACCGGCGTACACAAGGAGGCGCGTGCTCACGCCTTCACTCAGCCCGTATCCTTTGAGGTTACGGATTTTCACGGCCATATCGGCGAGTGTTTGGGCCGTCTTTTTGTCCAGGTCTGCTTCTTCCGCAACGATGCGCGCCTCCATGTCGACGGGGGGATACTGGAAGGTTATTGCGCAGAACCGCTGCTTTGTACTTTCCTTCAAGTCCTTGGTTATGTTTTGATATCCGGGGTTGTAGGAAATGGCCATCATGAAATTCGGATGCGCATGGACCACTTCCTGTGTTTTATCGATGTAGAGGATTCGCCGATGGTCCGTGAGTGAATGGATAATGACGGTTGTGTCATTACGTGCTTCAACGATTTCGTCCAGGTAGCAGATACCGCCGTAGCGTACAGCGAGCGTGAGGGGGCCGTCTTCCCAGACGGTTTGATTGTCCTTGAACAAATACCGTCCCACCAAGTCCGCGGCCGACAGGTCTTCATGGCATGAGACCGTGATGAGCGGGAGGCTCAATTCGTAGGCCATGCGCTCCACGAAGCGTGTTTTCCCGCACCCCGTGGGGCCTTTCATTAACAGCGGCAGTTGCTGCCGAAAACTGCCCAAAAAGAACTCTTTTTCCTGTGCAACTTCAACGTAATGCGGAGGTTCCTCCACCAGAAACTGGCGGACGATATCCGGCTGTTTTTGCCGAGTTGTCGCTTTCTTTGTATCTGTTTTGTTTGCCATGACTGGCGTCCTTTTTGCGTTCATTGACGCTGAGGATTGTAGCTTGTGCGACACCGTGATTGGCCGTTCCCGTTCACAGTGAAACCACCGTCCCGGTGGGGCAAGGCAGGAGGCGGTCGTTGAAGGCCTCCCTGAAAGCAGAGATGGCGGCCGTACCGGTGCAGTGGTTTGCGCCGACGATGGTAACCTCGGCATCCCTTATGACGTGCGTGGTTCGTGCTATGCGGCTCGCTGAAGCACTTCCCAGATGCAACCCTCCGAATATACCGTGAATGTGTTGAGTTCCAGTGAGCGTTTGCACGTGCGAGATGATGTTAACGATACCGGCGTGGGCGCAACCGCAGACCAGGACCGGCCCCTGCCCCGTTGAAACGATCAGGCTTAAATCGTCTGGGAACGTGTCAATAGTATAGCGGTCGCCCGTGCGAATAACGAATCGGCTTGCAGGCTTCTCATAGGGGGTTTGCCGAGGTACCATGCCCGTTGTGCAAACACTCTCGGAGAGTTGTACAGGGTTGGTGTGAAACTCCAGCGATGCCCCCAATTTCCGTAACCGTTCCTCCGATACGGGGCAGCCGGCGGGACGCAGGGTACCGTTCGATTCGCGTACGTATTTTGGTCGAAACGTTTCGGGGTGCGCAAAGATCCTGGCGTGTGGCGCACGTTCGACGACTTTTGCCAGTCCGCCGGTATGATCGTAGTGACCGTGGCTGAGTGCAATCCACTCCAGCTCTTCCACGCATATTCCCAGCGCCGCGGCATTAGTCAGCGCGATTCCGGTCTGGCCGGTGTCAAACAATCCTTTGCGCCCGTCAGCCTCAACCAGAATTGCCAGCCCATGTTCGGCCTGCACTCCGGGTGTGTCACCCAGAGTGTCTTCAACAAGGACGGTTAACCGTATACCGGCTGTGTCGGTTAGTGATCGCACACGTTCGATCCTGTTTCCAGTTTGCCGTTCAAGTATGTCATGACCAGCTCTTGAGGAGTTGCCGCGGAGCCGTCCGCGCCGACGATCACGGTGATGCCGCTTTCACGCAATAGATTCTGAGCTCGGCTTCCCATGCCGCCGGCAATGATGACGTCGGCGTTGTGCTCTCGGAGCCAGGCCGGGAGCGCTCCGGGTTCATGCTCCGGCGGTGTCATGGAGGTTGTGTTGGTTATGGTGTCTTCGGCATCCACGTCAACGAACATGAATTCACTGCAATGCCCGAAATGCTGCGCCAAGATCCCATGTGCAAGCGGCAGTGCAAACCGCCGTGATTTGGTGTCGGCCTCGGGCTGTTTGTTTTCATTCATGGTCCGCTTTCCTCCTGACGTGCAGTAATCGTTAATACGTTCGACAATCGTTGCGAATTGCTTTCCAATGTCGCTCTCCGCATAACTCAGAGCGAAAGGGGTCCCCGCATCCGACACGCGCATGACCTGCGGATCCAGCGGGAGCCTCCCTAAAAAAGGAACGCCCATATCCCGTGCCATGGACTCGCCGCTCCCCGTTTCCACCGTATCCACGGCCGCACCGCAATGGGGGCAGATCAAACCGCTCATGTTTTCAATGACTCCGATTATCGGCAGGCCGACCTGGCGGCAGAACGTGATCGATTTTCGCACATCGGCAAGCGCCAGCTGCTGGGGTGTCGTCACAACCACGGCACCGTCAATGTCGTCGATCAACTGGCAGACGGACAATGGTTCGTCCCCGGTGCCGGGCGGTGAATCCACGATAAGATAGTCGCACGCACCCCAGGTGACATCACCAAGAAATTGTTGGATGACGCCCATTTTCAGGGGGCCTCGCCAGATGAGCGCGGTATCGTGTTCCTCCAGTGCAAAGGCGATTGAAACAACGTGGAGGTTGGGGTTGACGCTGAGCGGCACCAAGGCGTCGTTGTCCGCTGTGAGACGCTGGCCGTCCAGGCCCAGGAGACGTGGTATACTGGGGCCGTGAATGTCAACGTCGAGCAGACCGACACGCTTGCCCTGCTGGGCCAGGAGTACCGCGAGATTTGCGGCAATGGTGCTTTTCCCCACCCCGCCTTTTCCGGAGAGTACCACAATTTTGTGCTTAATCTGGCGCATGCGTGCGGCCACTTTCTGCTTGGCAGCCTGCGCGGCGGTCGTCGTATGATGCGTCTGCCGACTTGCTCCCTGCTGTGATGTGCACGCGTCGCACTGTTTGGGTTGTGCCATGAAAGTATCCTCGGAGATCGTGTTCGACTGTTTTCTTGCGACTAAGACGCCACGCTGTGTCTCAGCTGTTTGAGCGACCGTCGTTAACCCGAATGGGACTCCACATCAGGTGCCTGTGTCGGCACGAGAGTTCCGTTCCGATAATCCGTCAGGGCATCGGCCGCGGTTCCGGAGGCGCCGACGACCACGGCAATGCCCGCGGCCTGCAGTGTACGGAATGCCTTGGGTCCACAATGGCCGGTAATGACCACCTCGGCACCGGCATCCGCCACATTCTGAGCGGTTTGAATACCGGCACCCTGCGCCGCCGTCATGTTTTGCGTATTGTCCACGCGTCGGCACTTGTCCGTTTCGGTGTCGTGGAGAAGTAGACTTTTGGCCCGCCCGAAGCGTGGGTCCACGGGTGTGTCCAGTGTACCGCCTTTTGCGGTGATGGCAATGATCATGTTACGATTCTCCGGAGTTTCTTTATTTTAGGGATTACGCGAAATACAACGTTTCTTCCACGCCGTTCCCGGTTCGTCGTTCTTCGTGCGTTGTTCTCAACCGACGACGCACGAAAAACGCGTCGCGCACGAACTATAATCACACAGCCGCGATTAATTATATAGGTATAAGTTCAGCATATTATGCGCCACTCATTCTTCTAACCGACAGCACCGTTTGTCGTTGAAGTTATTACAGAAGCACCTCCTGCGATGCTTATTTACCGAGAAGATGCAAAATGCAGGACATTCTCGAGGCGGTATTGCAGAATGCCAGTGTTTCGGCGCGCCATACCGTACTGGCTTCTTCTTGCCGTGCGGACCATAGGGAGAGGGACATTTGCGTCAGCGGATCCAGCCACCGCCTATGATTCGATCATCGTCATAGAAGACCGCTGCCTGTCCCGGTGTGATGCCGGTTACGTGTTCCGAAAGCTGAAGTCGGCACATGGTATTCTCGCCAATGTGTATGGCGGCCTGGACCGGTCGCATGGCGTAGCGTAACTGCACGTCCGCACGCAACACGCTTCCCGGTGCGGGGGGTTGGCATTGCCAATTGAGGCGATCGACGCCGGCGACAACGTCCTGAACGTCGTGTAAGCGTCCGACCTCAACGGTATTGGTTTCCGGGCGTAGGGCGCTCACGTACCAGGGCCCTCCGCCAAGCCCGAGGCCGCGACGCTGGCCGATGGTGTACTTGAAGAACCCGTTGTGCCGCCCCAGAACATGTCCCGTTTTATCCGTGATGGGTCCCGGTCGGCAAAGGTCTGGGCGGCGTTGTGCGATGAAGTTGACATAATCGCCGTCGGCTATAAAACAAAGATCTTGACTTTCACTTTGGTTGTGCGGCACCAATCCGAGTGCCCGGCCTTCGGCTGCCACGTCCTTTTTATTAAGTGACCCCAGAGGGAAGAGCGCATGTTCGAGTTGGTCTTGCGACAGGGCGAACAGGAAATAGCTTTGATCCTTTGCGGGATCGAGGCCGCGGGCCACATGGCGACGCTCCTTGTGTTCCACAATTCGTGCGTAGTGTCCAGTGGCGAGCCGAGCACACCCAAGTTCTTCAGCCTTTCGAAGCATTGCACCGAACTTAACGCGTACATTACACATGATGCATGGAGAAGGGGTCGTGCCGGTTGCGTAAGCGTCGACGAAAGGGCTCACTATGGCCTCTTCAAAGTATTCGTACAGGGAGTACACATGGTGCTCGATGCCCAATGCTGCGGCCACGCGGCGGGCATCCGTCACATGTTGGTCTGACGACTTACTTGACGGCATCGGCCAGAGTCGCAGCGTTATACCGATCAAGTCATGTCCTTGCTCACGCAACAGGTGAGCGGCCATGGAACTGTCGGTGCCGCCGGACATGGCAATGGCTGTTTTCGGGGTCCTTTGCATAGCCCTGAATCCGTGACATTTCAGCGGTGATGCAGGTTATTGTGAGACCAGACGCCGCTGTAGTATCTACCGCAAATTACAGGCTCGTCCTTCAACTGAAGGATGCCGCCGCTGGAATTCCCGTGCGGGAACATTGGCGAAACAATCAATGCCTCCCAACGGGTTTTCTTTAAACTAGTCATAAGGTCTTCTATATAAACGAAAACAACACTTTTTCGCCAATTTTCTCAGGGATTCAGGATGGCGCTTTCATCCGTGCCCGACTGGCGGTACAGTAACACGATACGTCCGGTTCTACCAGAGTAGACATCCCGGGACCGTCGTCGCGACGTAGGACTGTGAAGCAACCGTGAAAGTTGCAGAGGCGTGCATGAATCTTTTGAGCATGAAACCTATGGCCGGGGCCGCGACGGAGGCCGACAGCAGGCCCTGCGGTTGCGTACGTGCTGTTATCGGATTGACACACTCCATTGTTGCGCGGGTTCTGGCCGTGTGCGTGCTGTGTCTGCTGGCAACGGGGTGTGTGCACCTCGAACAGCGGCTGGTTTTAAAGACGGACGGATCGTTGGTCGCCGGTTTTCATTACAGCATTCCGGAGGACAATCTGCCACTGGCCACCACTGTGCGCCGAGCCATTGACGGCTGGCAGGGCAACGCGACAGAGGGAGGCGCCGACGGCCTCCAATGGCCCGTGAATGAAAAAGCGGCCCGTGATTATTTTACCGGGAACGGTCTTGCTTTGAAAAGCTATCGGCGCTTTCAGCAGAACGGTAGGTTGCACGTGACCATCGAGTGTACGGCGACAGACGCAGCGGCTGCCTTTGCGTCCGGTAAGTTTGGCACTGTGACGATGACACATGAGGGGGCTGTCTGGAAGTGGCGAATGCATCTTGCGACGTTTAATGATGGGGAGGACAAGAACGCGGCGGAGGCGCAAAACACGCTGCAAGCGTTGTGCGGGGGACTGCGCCTGAGTTTGGTTTTGGAGACGCCTACGCGCGTTGTCGAGACAAGCGGTCGCAGGGAGGGTCCAAAGTCCGTCAAGTGGGTGTTTGCCGCGGATGACGATCCCGCGTTTCTTCGCCAAGCGCCAGTCATCGAAGCGACCTTCGATGCAAGCGGACTGAACTGGGAGGAACCGGACGCACAGTGACTGCGGTCTTAGCCAGACGAGTTCTGATCCTCGGTACTTATGCATGAGGCGGCACATGACAATCCATGACGGAACGTTCACCGACCGCTGGGACCGTCCGCTCAAGCGTGCATTGGCGGTGTATGTCATTTGCACTGTAGCTGGTTTCATCCAGGGGATCGTGGCGTGGCTGTTTTTCCGGGAGCCCCTCATGGCAGCCTATTTCCGGACTGACAGTATCATAGAGAAATATCCGGCGCTTATTTCGTTTGGCAGTATGTGGTTACTGTTTGGCGGCGTCCTCGTTGCGGCGCGCGATTCCAGGCTGACCCGTGAGCGCGCTGTTTTCCTCACGGTGTTCTCTGCTTTGGTGCTTCTGCAACTCAATATATTCCGTGAGCGCATCTGGTTCGGTGACTACCGGGTGTATGTGCGGGCGGCAGAGCGGATGCTTGCGGGTCAGCCCCTCCCCGATCGCTATCTCTACCCGCCTCTGTGGGCAACGGTGCTTGCCGGTGTTCATCGCCTGGGCGGCCGGGATTTATCTATACTGGCGTGTTTCCTGGCGAATCAAGCGTCGTTTATATTGTTTATCCCTCTCGCGGTTCGTTGCCTGCAACGGCTCGGATGGTCGCTCGCCTTGTCGTCCCTGCTTGTTTTCGCGGCAGTGTGCGTGAATGTTCCGATTTTGCGGAACATGGGATACCTTCAGGTAAATGTGCTGTTAGTCGACTTAGTACTGGCCAGCATTCTCCTTTATCCCCGTCACCGTTTCGGCAGCGCTCTGCTTCTGAGCTTGGGGATGCACCTGAAAGTATTTCCGTTGGCGGTAGTGCCGCTTTTCTTGTTCAACCGGGATTGGCGGTGGATGATCGCATTTGTAGCGGGGGGAGTGGTGATCGGGGTGCTGACAGTCCTGCCTTTCGGGCTGAGTTATTACGCGGACTTCGCGGAGAATCTCATGAGTTGGCGAAAAGTGACGCCTCGGGCGGCGTCCCTGGACAGTTTTCTTGTGATGTCAGGGGGGCTGGCGGGGATTCCGAAAACGGTCTCTCTGGCGGTTGCCTGGGTGTGTAAAGCCGGGTTGACGGCAACGGCGTTCCTGGCCGGGTGGGTGGCTATGTCACGCGCTACATTCGCACGTCAGCGGGGAGGCGGTGGGGCTGATATGGTGAGCGGAGTGATGCCTCTTCTGTTTCTGTATCTCTTGATGTCTCCAACCGTGTGGGTACACCATCTTGTCGTTGTTATACCGGCTGTGCTTGTTCTGGCATTAACCCTGCGCTCGCCGGCGACAATCTTGGTGTTCAGCGTTGCGTACGTGATGACCTTTGTAATGCCGACCTTCGATATGTTCCCCTGGTCGTTTCTGCGCCTGGCGGGATGGTTGGGATTGTACGTACTGACCATGGTTGTCATTTTCCGGGATCAGCGGGGAGATTGGGCCGTGCGCCTTGAAGCACGACTGACGCGTTTGCTGCAACCGCTCACATCAGCTTGAACTTGGGCAGGTCTTGCGTATCCACGATGCCGACTACCTGGCCCTTGTCATTCACCACCAGAACGTCGTCGATGCTCTGCTTCTCTATCAACTTCATCATCTCAATTGCCAGCGCATTCTCTTTAATAGTGATGGGATCTTTTGTCATCACATCCTGTATGGGTTCTTCCATCATGCGGATGTCCCGCATGATATGCCGGCGGAAATCCCCGTCTGTAAAAATGCCCAACAGCTTCTCTTCACTGTCCACAACGGCCACCGATCCGCAGCGCGCGCGTGTCATGAGAAGCAATGCCTGTCGAACGGTAGTTCCCGCCGTAACACGGGGGCAGCGGTCGCCGGTTCGCATGATGTCGGCAACACTTAGCGTGATGCTGCGTCCAATGGCGCCAGCGGGGTGCAGTCGTGCGTAGTCGTGCTTGGCGAATCCGCGGCAATCGAGCAGGACAAGGGCAAGTGCGTCACCCAGGGCGAGAAGAGCGGTCGTGGAGGTTGTGGGCGCCAAGTTGAACGGGCACGCTTCGCGAGGCACGGCCATAGTGACGGTGAGATCGCTCCAGCGACTCAGGGAAGAATCGTCGTTGCCCGTGATTGCCGCGATAGGCACATTGAAGCGTTTCGCGGCCGGCAGTACGGCCAGCAATTCGTCGGTTTCGCCGCTGTAGCTCAGGGCGATGAGAAGATCGTTCGGGCCCAACAGTCCCAAGTCACCATGCATGGCTTCGACAGGGTGCAGGAAGACCGCTGGGGATCCTGTGCTAGACAGTGTGGCGGCAATTTTGACGCCGACATGGCCGCTCTTGCCGACGCCGGTAAGAACCAGCTTGCCGTTACGCTGCAGCGCTGCCAGGCATGCATCAACGAGCGAAACGAACGTATCGCCAAGGTTGTTCCGTACCGCGTTCAGTCCGTCAATTTCGCCCTTCAGGACCTCTTTTGCGCGCTTAAGATAAGATTTTTTTGACATTTTCTCTGGAATATGCTGAAAAAAAAGACGTTTGTGCTTGCAATCGTTCTCTTGCCATGGTATATCCAAGACATGGCTTATTTTGTGAAGGCCCCCGTTCCTGGTGGACCGGGGGGAATGTCACCCCGTACGGATTGCCATACTATATGGGGTGAATGGGGTAAATCTAACTCAGAACATAGGAGGAATGACGAATGGCAGAACAAGCGTATTGTGTAAAGTGCAAAGCGAAGGTTGACATGAAGAACCCTCAGAAGGTGACGATGAAGAACGGTCGTCCGGCGATGAAGGGTCAATGCAGCAAGTGTGGTACCGGAGTTTACAAGATTCTTCCTATGAAATAAGCACCATTACTTGCTTACTTAATCAGAGAGCTCACCGTTGCGGTTCGCAATGGTGAGCTTTTTGTTTATATTGCACGGTTTGCGGGGCGCGCCGGTCCAAGGCCAGGGACCGGTCGAACGTATTTTGCCCAAGCTGTCAAGTTGCTATTCGGCACGCACACTTTTGACGCACGGGTCGGCACATGGAACCACCCAGCACAACGGGGGTAATTGCATGGCGCGGGAAGTCGCATACGTCCTCATTACACCGTATACCATTCGCAAATCTCGAACGGGGGCCATCCTTTCCCGCCTGTTCGGCCGCATGTCGGCATGCTTAGTGGCAACCCAGATGGTTGGCTTGACTCACGCCATGGCCAAACGGTTCGCCTCTACAGTCCGCAAAGGGACTGACGATCAGGACGAAATGTATCGTCAGTTGATCCGCTCGTACATTACTGAAAATATGACCCCGGAGCATGATGGCTATCCGCACCGTTCGCTACTGCTGGTGTTTTGCGGAGAAAACGCGCGCGAAGAATTGGCGTCCGTAACCGGCCGGATCACCATTAGCGCTGACAGCGGAGAAACGATACGAAATGCTTATGGAGATCTCGTGTGGAATCCTGACGGGACCGTCCGTTACTTTGAACCGGCAGTCTTGACATGTGAGCCCGATGAACCCGCGGAAAATGACCTCAACATGTGGATGGACTTTCTGGCGGATCAGCCGGCCCTGCTGGAAAATGTCTGTCAGTATAACCATCCAGAGCGCGTTCAGCAGACGCTGGTGTTGATTAAGCCCGACAGCTGGCAACAGCGCAGCGCGCGCCCCGGTGCGATGATCGATATGTTCAGTCGAACCGGACTGCGGATCATCGGATGCAAATTATGCCGCATTAGCGTGGCACAGGGATTGCAGTTTTATGGGCCTGTCCAGGGGGTCCTTCAGAAGAAGCTGGCGCCGACGATTGGGAAAAAGGCGCGCAAAATAGTGGAGGAGACATTCAGCCTGGCCTTGCCTGCATCGCTCGACGATACATTGGCCCGTGAGGTGGGTATTCCATATGCAGACGACCAGTTTGAGCGCATTATTGAATTCATGACGGGCCGTCGTCCCAGTTCATGTTCGGAGAACCATTACGATGAGCCGGGTACCGTAATGTGTCTGGCGCTCGTTTACGAGGGGGAAGATGCCGTTCATAAAATCCGGGATGTGCTGGGCCCCACGGATCCCACCAAGGCCCCTCACGGCACGATTCGTCGCGAATTTGGATCGGATATTATGGTGAATGCGGCCCATGCATCCGACAGCCCCGACAATGCGCAGCGTGAGATGAGTATCCTTAAGTTGCGGGAATCGAATTTCGCCGACCTTGTCAACCAAGCATTGCAGGAGTGTAAATGACCATATCAAAACGTTGCCTTTCTCTGTCGCCCACCCTGGGAAGTCTGCACCCGTCGATGACTTTGGGTATCACGTCCAAAGCTAAAGCCATGATTGCCGATGGACGCGATGTTGCCAACATGTGCGCGGGCGAACCCGACTTCGATACACCACGGCATATCAAGGAGGCCGCGGCCAAGGCTCTGGATGCGGGCGACACCAAATACACCCCCGTGGCGGGACGTCCTGAGTTGCGCGAGGCCGTAGCCGCGAAATTCAGCAACGAGAATGGCCTGCATTGCAGCGCGCAACAGATTGTGGTCAGTCCCGGGGCAAAATTCAGCGTGTTCGCGACGGTTGCGGTGTTGTGCGGTCCGGGCGATGAAGTGATCCTTCCGAAGCCTTATTGGCTGAGTTATGCGGAGATGGTGCTGGCCGCGGGCGCAACCCCGGTTTTCATGGATACCGCGCTGGCGGACGGTTTCTGCCTGGATCCGGCGGCATTGGAGGAAAAAGTGACGGAACGTACCAAGCTTCTGGTCCTCAATACGCCATCCAATCCGGCGGGCGGGGTCTATCGGCGGTCTGTTCTCGAAGCAATTGCCGAACTGGCGGTCAGGCACGATTTTATGGTGCTTGCCGACGAAATCTACGAGAAGCTTGTCTATGAATCTGACTTCCCACACGTCAGTATAGGCTCGCTGGGACCGGAGATTGAGGCGCGTACCATTACCGTAAACGGGTTCAGCAAGGCCTATTCAATGACTGGATGGCGACTCGGCTATCTTGCCGCCCCGGAACCGCTTGCCAAAGCCATAGCGGCGTTGCAGAGTCATAGTACGTCGAACGCGGTATCGTTTGCGCAAGCAGGTGCCCTCGCGGCCCTCACAGGCGCCCAGGAGCCCGTGGAAGAGATGCGCCAGGCGTTTGCGAAGCGTCGCGATGAGATCTGTCGCCTGTTACACGCTATTCCCGGCATGAACGTCTTTGTGCCGCGCGGCGCGTTCTACGTCTTTCCGGATATCAGTGCATTCGGGCTGGATTCAATGACGTTTGCCGAACGTTCGCTGGAAGAGGCGAATGTGGCCGTTATTCCGGGTAAGCCCTTTGGAATGGACACCAACATACGTCTTTCCTATGCCTGCAGTTCCGATACGATCCAAAAAGCCTGCGGTCGACTGGCGGAGTTCTGCGGTACGCTGCGATAAACATTCGTCATTCTCCGGAGCCCTGTCGCTCATCCGGTTTCACGGTGAATGAAGTCATAATTCTACCGACACAAGAGGTGCCATGGGTGACCGCGACACATTGCTGCTGATCGACGGGTATTCGCAAATCTACCGTGGATTTTTCGCCATTCCGAGTTTGACGAATCCGCAAGGGGAGCCCACCAACGCACTGTTCGCCATGGCGCGTTTTCTGTTATGGATTGACCGTGAAGTACAACCGACATACAGCGCATTAGTCATGGATAAAGGGATCCCTCGGGATCGTTTGGAATTGTTGCCGGACTACAAAGCGCAACGGCCGCCCATGCCCGAAGACTTGCGCGCCCAGTTGAAGCCCATACGCGAATGGGCGTTAACGGCAGGCTGGAACATTCTCGAACGTGACGATACGGAAGCGGATGACCTCATTGCGGCTATTGTGAATGTACGAAACGGGTGTGACACATACATTGTGTCGAGCGATAAAGATTTGGGCCAGCTGGTTCAGCCGGGAGTCAAACAGATGGTGCCGGGTAAGAAAGGGAAACTCGATTGCCTTGATGAGAACGGTATCAAAGACAAGTTCGGCGTGCCCCCGGAGTGCGTACGGGATTACATCGCTTTGATTGGCGATACATCGGACAATATTCCCGGTGTTCAAGGTGTCGGCCCCAAGACCGCCGTTGAATTGCTTAAGCAATTTGGCAGTATAAAGACGTTGCTTTCTCACCCTGAGAAGATTGACAAGCCGAAGCTGCGCGACACAATTATCGCGCACAGGGAGGTCCTGCTGCGGAGTCGACAACTTGTCACGCTCGCACCGGAACTTCCCCCCGATTGGCGCGGGTTGGCTTCTATTGCCCATGGACAGCCCGATTGGGAAAGGCTGTTTATGTTGGCTCGCGCGAACGGCTTCAAATCGCTTCTGAAAGCACTGCGGGAAGCGCGGGATGAAGCCCAAAACCCCACCCTTTTCTAGACTGAACAAACTGCTTTTTTGACGATCGTATGGCTGCAAACAAATCTTCTTTTCTCGGTTATGATATCGGTGGCACGAAAATTGCCGTCTGCGTCGGCGATTCCACCGGTCGTGTTTTAGCGTCCGAGCGCATCGAAGGCGGGACGCAACGCCCCTACCGGGACGTTCTGCCTGACTTGGTGAGGCGTGGCCGTAAGCTTGTGGGGGACGCTGGACTGAGCATGTCGGACATCGAATCCTGCGGCATAAGTGCTCCGGGTCCCTTGGACATTGGCGTCGGCGTGATCGAGAAGTCACCGAATATGATTTGGGCCGATGTCCCGATACGTGATGACCTCTCCAGAGGGCTGGGTGTTCCGGCGATTCTCGAGAATGACGGCAATGCCGGTGCGCTGGCTGAGTGGTTCTTCGGTGCCGGCAAAGGCTGCCGCAACATGATCTATTTCACCATGAGCACCGGAATCGGCGGGGGCGTTATTGCCAACGGACGCCTGGTACAGGGGAACAACGGTAACGCCGGGGAACTTGGCCACGCCATACTTGACATACACGGCCCCCCGTGTGGGTGCGGCATGCGCGGCTGCTTCGAAGCCTTCTGCGGCGGTCGTAACGTGGCTCGCCGCTTGAAACAGATGGTGCAAGGCAATACGGAGCATCCGCTTATGCAGCTTCCATCGGTCAATGGCGATCCGGATAACCTGCGTTACGAAACACTTCGCGAAGGGGTCGCGGCAGGGATCCCCGTGGCGGAAGAATTCTGGGACGACCTGTGTCTTCGCATGGCCCAAGGACTGGGGATGTATATGATGGTGTTCAATCCCGAGAAAATCATTCTCGGTACGATCTTCTACTATTCCGGCGACATGCTGATGGAGCCCGTCCGGCGTTATCTGCCGCGCTTTGCCTGGGCGAAAATGCGCAATGGCTGTCGGCTGGAACTCCCGGCGTTGGGATCGAAGCTCGGCGAACTGGCGGGCACAGCGGTTGCTTTGTACGCACGGCACGGGCGAGAGGAGTTCTGAAATAATGCATGATGATTTCGGCAAAGGCGTGCTTGCTTCAGTCTATCCCGAGCACGCCCTCTTTTTCGGCAATCCGCCAGACCAATTCGAGCGCGACGTTCCCGACGATTTCCAGGCTTGCGGCTGACAGTTTATCCATGGTATCTTCGCCGGTGTGCCAGTAACTGTTGCCGGGACCGAATTGGAAATCGATGATGTCGATGCTTGGAATACCGAGTTCCTGAAACGGTCGGTGGTCGTCAAGAATCGAACCGCGCGGGAAATACCCAAACGCTTCACGAACCCGGTGCTCTTCGGCGATCTGGAAAAGTGCGGTGGCTAAGGGGCACGGGGTGTCCATGGGTATGGTCACCGACAGGTCGCGGTCGCCAATCATGTCCAGCACGATTACCGCCAAATAGTGCCGCACAAGATCTTCTCTTCTGATCGTTTCCGCATAATGTCTGCTGCCGTGCAGTCCATCGCGTGGCCCGTAGGTATCGACACATTCTTCTCCATCAAAGAAATCATACACCAATGTCGTGTCACGCGGATTTACCCGATTCGCAACCGCGTGCATGATCGCGAGCAGCAG
>JAIPIM010000019.1 GCA_021734725.1 Minisyncoccota bacterium
TACACATTCTCCGATCCGCTGACTTGCGCCGTCACACTCGATAAAGCGGTTGCCAAACGCCTGGTCATGGCCCATGGCCTGCGAACTCCGCGCTTCTGTCTGATTCGCGAGGCGACGGACCTCGATACCATACGTCTCGATTATCCGCTGTTCGTGAAACCCGTCGCAGAGGGGACCGGCAAGGGGATCGACGGACAGTCACGCGTCGCCTCTCCCAAGATGCTCTGCAACGCGGTTCTCCCTCTCCTGGCGCGCCTCCGCCAGCCGGTGCTGGTCGAGGAATACCTGCCGGGCCGCGAGTTCACCACCGGCATCCTCGGGGCCGGCGCCGAGGCACGCGTCCTCGGCACCATGGAGATTTGTATCCTGCCGAATGCAGCGGTCGGCGACTACTCATTTGACGTGAAGGAACAGTGTGAATCCTGTGTGTCGTACAAGCCCCTTGAGCACGGCAGCCTCCGGCAGTCGGTGGAAACTCTGGCCTTGTATGCCTACCGCGCACTCGAGTGCCGCGATGCCGGACGTATCGACACCCGTCTTGACCACGATGGTAAACCGGCTTTCCTGGAACTGAACCCCCTCCCCGGCCTGCACCCGACACACTCGGACCTCCCAGTGATTGCCACACAGGAGGGTATGAACTATACCGACCTGATCGGCGCGATTCTCTCGAGTGCCGCACAACGTATCCCGACCGCAACCCCAATATCCGCTGAAGAGGCCGTCCGGTGACAAACCCCGCTATCCTGATTCTCTACAACGAACCGTCTGGTGCCGGCCAGCACGCCCGGTACGCAGAATCCGACGCCGGCGTCCTCGGCGAAGTGGACGCGGTCGAGCGTGCACTGACCGAACTCGGAATGACACACCGCGTACTGCCTGTGCGGACGCTGCGAGACGTAGGGCGGGCGCTTGCCGAAAGCAGCGAGTCATGTGTCCTCAACCTTGTCGAAAGTCTCGACTCATCGGCGGACGATGCCTGCCTGATTCCGGCCCTGTGCACAGCCTTGGATAAGCCCTGCCCTGGAAACGGGACGGCCTGTCAATTGCTGGCGCTGAATAAATGGCTGACAAAATGGGCGTTGCGGGCCGATGGCGTCCCGACTCCGGAGGGTACGGTCGTCCCGCCGAAGCAGACGCCGCTGCCGATTCTCACGTTCAGCGGGCCCGGCATCGTCAAACCCCTGTGCGCGGATGCAGGCGAAGGAATCGACGCAACCTCCGTCATCATAGAACCGCTTGCCGAAAACCTGCGAGAACCACTCGACCGCATCCACCGTGAGTTTGGCCAGCCCGCACTGGTCGAACAATACGTGTTCGGCCGGGAATTCAATGTCTCGATTCTCGAACGGAAAGGTTCGCCCATGGTTCTACCCCTGGCGGAGATCGATTTCACGGCGTTCCCCTCCGGCATGCCCCGTATCGTGGACTACCGCGCCAAATGGATTACGGACTCATTCGAGTTTAATCATACACCCCGATGCATACCGGCGCGGGTGGGCAAGACGATCGCGCAGCAATTGCAGGATACCGCGCTCGCCGCCTGGAACTGCCTGGGCTGCCGCGATTACGCACGCGTTGATATGCGCCTCAGCGATACCGGTGAAGTCTTCGTTATCGACGTGAATCCAAACCCCGATATCTCGCCCGACGCCGGGTTCGCGGCAGCGTTGCAGGCCGCGGGGATCGAGTTCGTGGAGTTCATACGGATCTTATTGGACAACGCCGGGGTGCCAATGCAGCAGCAGTCGAAACGCCGGCAGCAGGACGCCGTGAAAAGGCTCGACATGCGCCGCTCCATGCCACGGGACCGGAACACGATTCTGGAACTCATCCAAGACACAGGCGTTTTCCATTCCTACGAAATCGATGTTGCGCGGGAGGTACTTGACGACGCATTGGCTGATGGAGAAAACAACGACTACCAGTCCTACACGGCACTTTTCGACGATACCGTGGCCGGTTGGGCCTGCTTCGGCCCAACCCCATGTACATCCGGAACGTTCGATCTTTACTGGCTGGCCGTGAATCCGACCTGCCATGGTCACGGCATTGGCACAGCATTGTTGTCCTGTGTAGAACAAGCGGTTGAGGAACGTGCCGGACGGCTAATCGTAGCGGAAACATCTTCACGACCTGTCTACAAAGCGGCGCGCCGCTTCTACGCAAACAACGGTTACGAACTGGCCGCTTCAATTGCGGATTTCTACGGGCCCGAAGACGATAAACTGATGTACGTCAAACCCTTGTGATACGCCATAGGGGGCGGAAGGTGTTTTGCGTACTACGGCGCTTAATTCTTGCCAGGTATCCCAGCCTCAATACTGTTGAGCCTGGTTTCAGGAGACGAGCTTTCCAGCCGGAAACCCGAACCCTGAACCCCCTGCTTAAGTCAACTGCATTTATCCTGGCCTGTATTCTTCAGGCTGGAAACCCCCGGGAATCGTGTTTTCTCCACCGCTGGCATCACAAGACAATTCCGACTATAATTAGCCGTATGCAAAAAGGTGCCCGAAAGTAATCCGGGGCTCCAGGCCCGCCCCCTGCCGGAAGCGACCCGAGCGTCAATAAACCTTTCTAATCGAGAGACCGCATAATGACACGTACCCATATAACCGCCACCGTCATGTTCCTCCTCGCTCTGGCTCTGCTGACAGCCCTCCCCGTGGCTCGTGCACAGTTCCCCGGCATGTCACCGGGCGAACCGCGTCGCGCAAATGAATCGGCGGAGACGGAAAATCTCACGGCGGATGCCGTCCCATCGAACCAGGTCTCGGTAACCCCCGCCGCGGAGCCGACCGAGACTGCGCCAACCACATTGTTCGGCAGTTACTGGCATCGTTTCATGGGGCCGGAATCCCCCTATCGCGGTCTGGTCCTGACAGTTATCACCCTGCTGTTTCTGCTGAATCTCAAAGCCTACCTCACCCGCATCATGCGGCGTAAGCTGAAGGAACAGGCGTTTATCGAAGAGAATGCCACCAGTTTCCTGAAGGTCTGGAATGTTCTGTGGAAGTTCGTCATCGCCATTCTTGTGATCATTGCCCTGTCTGGGTCGTTGCGATTGCTCGGCCTGACCGCCGGGTTCCTGGGGATGATGCTCGGCTGGTCGCTGCAGCAGCCGGTCACGGGGATTGCCGCGTGGCTGATGATTATCCTGAAAAAACCGTTTCGCATTGGCGACCGCGTGATCATCGCCGGTATCACGGGAGATGTCACCGGCATTTCCTTGACGCACGTGGTGCTTAACCAGGTCGGCGGATCGATCGGCGGTGAAGAACGCTCGGGACGCGGAATACTCATCCCCAATGCCATTCTCTTCCAGAATGTGATTATAAACTACACCCTTGAACAGAAGTTTATGCTCGACGAGGTGCCGGTCCGCCTGACGTTCGATTCCGATTGGGAACTCGCGAAACGGCTCATGATCGAAGCGGCCAAGGAAGCCACGCCGGAAATCATTACGGATACACAGCAAGAACCATTTCTCCGCGCTGAATTTCTGGATTGGGGAATCCTCGTACGACTGCGCTTTAATACAATCCCGGTGCAACGACAGGAAATTTCCACACGGGTCATCGAACTGCTCCTGGAGCGATTCCGCCAGCACTACCCACGCGTACGATTCGCAATTCCGTCGTCAAACGTGCGGTACAAACACGAAAACGGTGATCGGCCCGACGACTTTCCGGCGATACAAAACATCTCGCCGCAACAGTAACGTGAGCCTGTCCAACAACGTATCGCACCCATGTATCGTATAACTTTTGGATTATCGCAAAGCAAGCCGCGACTCGACAAGCACTAAAAGATGGGAGACTCACACGACATCATGACGAACCAAAAACACCCGAACATTCTTTTCTTCTTCACTGACGACCAGCGCTTTGACACTATTCATGCATTGGGAAACGAAGCGATTTCGACGCCGAACATCGATCGCCTGGTGGCTGAAGGTACAACCTTCACGCATGCTCATATCCCATGCGGCACCAGTGGCGCCGTCTGCATGCCCAGTAGAGCCATGCTCCACTCCGGCCGCAGCCTCTTCCATCTCGAAGCTGAAGGGCAATCGATCCCGCGGGATCATGCGACCATGGGGGAAACGTTCCAGAAGAACGGGTACCGCACGTTCGGCACGGGGAAGTGGCATAACGGTAAGGAAGCGTACGCCCGCAGCTTTACCGACGGCGCGGAGATTTATTTCGGCGGCATGTTCGATCACTGGAATGTTCCGGCTTACAATTTCGACCCCTCCGGCAAGTACGATGCCGTTCTCCCAAAGTGCAATGACCCATTTAACTCCAACGAGGTTACGTACCGCCCGTGCGACCATGTCCACGCAGGCAAACACTCTACGGAGTTGTTCGCGGACGCAACCATCGACTTCCTGAACACATGCGAGCAGGACACACCATTCCTTGCCTATGTCTCCTTCATGGCACCGCACGATCCGCGAACCATGCCCAAGAAATATCATGACATGTACGACCCTGAGACGATCGAACTCCCACCGAATTTCTGTGGCGGCCACCCGTTCGACACCGGCGCACTCCGCATACGCGACGAGAGGTTGGCGGAATTCCCGCGCTCCCCCAATGAAGTGCGGACACATATCGCGGAATACTACGCGATGATCACGCACGTCGATGCCGAGATCGGCCGTGTTCTGGAGCATTTGGACGCGTCCGGTCAAAGAGACAACACCATTATCGTGCTCGCCGGAGATAACGGCTTAGCCGTCGGCCAACACGGGTTGATGGGCAAGCAAAACTGCTATGAACACAGTGTGCGCGTGCCCCTTCTGTTTAGTGGTCCGGGCATTCCTCAAAACCAGAAGTGCCCCGCGTACGTATATCTGTTTGATCTGTTCCGGACATTGTGTGAGTTGGCCGACGTGCCAGTGCCTGATTCGGTCGAGGGGAAATCACTTGTCCCAGCCTTGAAACAACCGGATGCAGTCATACGCGACCGACTGTATTTTGCCTACACAGAACATCAGAGGGCAATCAAAAAGGGATCCCTCAAGCTCATTGAATACGCCACGGGTGACCAACGGAATACCCAGTTGTTCGACGTCGACAAAGATCCTTGGGAACTCACCAATTTGGCCGGCAAACGTGAGCACCGGGAAGACGTCGACCTATTACGGGAAGAACTGGTGCAATTGCGCGATGCATGGGACGATCCTTCCCATCCCATGGGGCAGACATTCTGGAACCGGGTGAAGAATGAGTTCGAAACATGCGGAGAGGAGTCATAAGACGTCGGCACTGTCAAGCAATGTTGAGTCCACCCTAAAAAGTCGAGATGGCCGTAATCCAAGGTTTCGGGTGTCAGGTTTCGGGACCAATATCGCAACTATGCGGGGGACTGTTACTTGTGTTTTCTGAAACCTGACACCTGAACACTGGAACCCCCGACGTCTGAAGGCGTATTATGCGTTGTTTCCGCCAAAACCGTACTTTTTGTAGTGCACTCAATGTTCGGGTTCGAAACTGAAGGTCTTCTTCCGATGCTTTACATGCTGGCAGCTGACCTCGTGGTGTTGCTGCACCTTCTCTTCGTAGTCGTTGCGGTCGCGGGCGGGTTGCTCGTACTCAAGTGGCGCTGGTTTGCGTGGCTGCATGTGCCAGCGGCGGTATGGGCGGTGCTCATCGAATGGGCTGGCTGGATCTGCCCGTTAACCCCCGTGGAAATATGGTTGCGAAGGCAGGGAAATGGGAGTGCCTACAGCGGCGGATTCGTGGAACACTATATCCTGCCAATCCTTTACCCGGTCGATCTCACCCGCGCTGTCCAATTCATCCTCGGCGGTATTGTACTGGCCCTGAACATCGCGATCTACGCCTGGGTGGCGGCACGGTGGAAATGGTCCTCCGAGGTCGATCCGGAACGGCACTGAAAGAAGTCCGAAAAAGCGCACTCACAGCCGGTATTCAGGCTTTTGCGGGGCAAAGCGTCGAAAGATAGCAATCCGTGCTCATGACCGCACGCACTTCAGTGCAGCACGCGCCCCCCGGTCAAGAAACACGGTGTCAACACCCAAGCCAATAAACGTGAACCCGGCATCGACTGCGTCGTTCACGGATTCTTGCGTCGGAATTACCACATGGATGCCGGCCGACTTACCCGCCCGTTCACAGGCAGCCACCACTCGCGCACATCCTTCCTTCACTTTTGGACGTCCGGTCTCACCTGGAACACCGTACGAGCCGCTCATATCGTACGGACCGATGAAAACGCCATCGATGCCATCCACGGCGAGAATGTCGTCGATAGTGTCCACGGCCCGGCTGCTCTCTATCATGGCCACAACCGCGATATCGTCATTCGCGGTCCGCACGTACTCGTCAAAGTCCACCCCCCAGTTGTTCATGCGAGAAAAGGCAAACCCGCGAACCCCTTCAGGTGGATACTTGGCAGCCTGAACAGCCTTTCTGGCGGCCGCCGGGGTGTCGATAAGCGGCACAATGACTCCCTGCGCCCCCATATCCAGGACTTGTCGAATGGCCAGCGTATCGTTTTCCCGGACACGCGCCATCGGCACACACCCTCTCCCATGCATGCCGCGCGCAAGCGTCGTAAAGGCTGAAATATCGATATCCGTATGTTCACAGTCAGCCGCGATCCAATCGAATCCCACATTGGCGAGTACTTCGGCCACGGCCGCATGACCTGCCTGTATCCACGTCCCAACCGTCAGAGTCCGCCCCAGCAGAGCGTGACGAACAGGGTTACGAATTGCCATTACCTGTCTCCTTCCGTTGCTCAACGTTAGACTCTTGCGAAATAGCCTTCGCGTGAGTCGTTCGTGGTTCGTGGTTCAAAAACGACGAACGACGAACCAGGAACTAAGAACAAGAATTGCGAAATGTCGTTTTTCGCAATTCCCTATTGCTCAACGTCAATACCGTGCCGCTCGGCATGTTTCCGCCATCGTGCTCGTGCCAATGCCTGCATGTCAACAGTCACATCGGCTTCATCAACGATCTCAAGCCCCAGCAACGTTTCGACAACGTCTTCCAACGTTATGATGCCGGCCACTCCACCATACTCATCCACGGCCAATGCAATGTGCTCCCGCTGATCAACCAGAAACTCGAACGCATTCAACAGTGACGTGGTTTCAGGAAGCACCTTCAATTCGCGCTTCAACTCCCGTAAAGGCGGATTATCTCCACTCGCCTGCTTGACCAGTAGATCGGTCTTCAGTACAAAGCCCGTAATCGTGTCGGCGTCGTCTTTGTAAATCGGGAGCCGCGTGTACGGAATGTCCGTATCGCCAGCCAATGCATCATTCGCGGTTGTGTCCTCCTGGAACGCCATCACCACAGTGCGGGGGGTCATAATGTCATGCACTGTGTAGCTTCGGAAACGCAGAAGATTCCCCACAATTCGATATTCTTTCGGTGAAAGGTGTCCGTGCTGCGCCCCGAGCTGAGCCAAGGCACTGAATTCTTCACGCCGGAAAGGGGATGATTCAGCGCGCTTGGCAATGAGGCGTGTCAACAGCCGAGCAAGAATCACAAATGGATAAAGTATCCATGTGAGCGCCTGCACGCCGTTCGCCACCGGCCCCACCAATTTGCGCCAGTACACGGACCCCAAGGTCTTGGGAATAATCTCGGAACATACCAGAATGAGGAACGTCAGCACGGCTGAAACAATCCCCACCGACTTACTTCCAAATACAACGGCGGCCTGCGCGCCGACACCCGTCGCGCCAGCCGTGTTGGCAATCGTGTTCAAGGTCAGAATCGCGGCCAGTGGATTGTCGATATTGTGTTTCAGTCTGGCCAACACCCGTCCGCTACGCTGGCCCTGCTGCTCCAGGTGAGCTACATACGACGGCGGTATTGTCAACAAAACGGCCTCGGCAATCGAGCACATGAAAGAAAAACCAAGTGCAAGTGCCATGTAAAGTAAAAGAAGTCCCATACAAGCGTAGCCCGTTTTCTCAGAACATCCTGAATCCGTGCATTCTCTATAGTTCCGCGGATGTTTTCAAGACAAACCCGCCGGACTTTGTACGAATTCAGGAAAATGTTTCGCGGTCGTGTCATAATAGCCGAAGCGCCCATGAAATCAAGCAGATGACGTTCCATAGTGCCGTAACACATGGATCACGGATGCGGGCAGTCAATTAAACTGTACGCCTCGGCTCATAGGTCATAGCGAAGATGCTGCCGGTTAGCCACTGGCGAAAGCCTGAGTTGTCGTTGAACAGTTTGTAGAGTTCGGTGTTGTTCGAGAGCATATCCACCACGGCTTGCTTGACTGCTTCGTCATGCTCCAGGCGGGCCGCGGCCTTGTCCGAGTGTTTCATGGCGTTCTGGTAGGCCGTGTTTTCCTTCACCTTCGGGATGATGTAGTCGCGGATATCCTTCGCCACTTTGTCGGAGTCGCTGAACTGCGTCCCCCATTGTTCATTGAACGTCTTGAGGATGTTGCTGAGTCGGTCGAGTTCGGGCTCCGGCTTCCGTACGCCAACGCCGGTTGGAATCGGTGCGACCTCACCGTCACTGTCTTCCAGCGCAATGTTCATGGTGGTCTGCACCTCGGCCCGGTAGCTCTCCATATCCACTGCTTCCAGGATGCCCTTCGACAGATCCTCGTCCTTCGGTGCGGGCAGTTTGGGAATCAGGAAGTTCAGGAAGATACACAGCTTTTCCCATTCCGCGTTTGTAAAAGGCAGAATTGACGCAAGAAATTCATACGTGCGAGTGAACGTCTTGGAGTTGTGCTTGAAATCAATCTGCTCGTCCTCATCCAGCTCTTCGAGGTAGTGGGCGACGCACGCATCGAGAATAGGGTCAAGCGTGTCGCGGTCTGCGTTGCCCAGGTAGAGCGCGACGAACTCATCCATCTGGTCCTGCGCGTAGACTTGGTGCGCGTCCAAGGCGTGACGCAGATCGTGCAGACGGTTCGGGTCCGTCTCCTGGCTCAATACCGTGGTCCTGTAGTATGTCGAGAATGCCGTCTCAATGGTATCGGCGTCATTGACGAAATCCAGCACGAATGTATCGCGCTTTCTTGGGTCCGCCCGATTGAGGCGTGAAAGCGTCTGCACTGCTTTGATACCGGCGAGTGGCTTGTCCACATACATGGTATGCAGCAACGGCTCATCGTACCCGGTTTGGAACTTGTCGGCAACGACCAGGAGTCGGTACGGGTTCTCGCGGAATCGTTCGGGGATCAAACGGCTCGGGAATCCGTTGATACTGGCTTCTGTCACGGTCTCACCGTCTCTCTCCTTTTCGCCGGAGAACGCGACAATCGCTTCGTACGGGCTCCTGATCTGCTTCAGATATGCGGCGATCGCGTGGTAATAGCTGATGGCCTGATTGATCCCGTTGCACACGACCATTGCCCTTGCCTCGCCGTTCATCTTGCGCCGCCCAATCACTTTCCGGTGGAAATGGTCGACCATGATTTCAGCCTTGACCCGGATCGCGTGGTCATGCGCTTCCACGTAACGGCGGAGCTTGCGGTTGGCCTTCTTCTTGTCGAACTCAGGGTCGTCCTCAATTGTCTTGACGAGGTTGTAGTAGCTGTTGATCGGCGTGTAGCTTTCCAGAACGTCCATGATGAAGCGTTCCTGAATCGCCTGCTTCATGGTATACGAATGGAACGGCTTGCGGGCACCTCCAGGGGTCTGTTGCACGCCGACAGATTCAGCATCTCCTGCCGCCACCGGTTCACCGAAGATTTCCAGCGTCTTGTTCTTCGGTGTTGCGGTGAAGGCGAAATAGCTCGCGTTCGAGAGCATGCGCCGGACCTTCGCCAGTCTCTCCAGTTCATTATTGACCGTGTCTTCCGGGTCCCCCAGCGCCTCGTTCATGGCAGCGGACGCTTTACCCCCCTGGCTGGAGTGTGCTTCGTCGATGATGATGGCGAACCTCTTGCCCTGGTGTTCTCCCCCCACCTCCTGCAGCACGAACGGAAAGGTCTGGATCGTGGTGATGATGATCTTCTTGCCGCTGTTCAGGAAATGGGTGAACTGCTTGGTCTTGCTCGCACTGTCGCCGGTCACGGCACCGATCACGGCTTTGACCTGCATGAATTGCTTGATGGTGTTCTGAATCTGCTTATCAAGTATGCGACGGTCCGTTACGACAATTATGCTGTCAAAGAGTTCATCTCCGCTGTTTCGCACGGCGATCAGCTGGTGCGCAAGCCAAGCGATAGAATTGCTCTTGCCGCTGCCGGTCGAATGCTGGATCAGGTAGCGCTTACCGACACCCTTGTCCCGAACATCGGCGAGGAGCTTGCGTACAACGTCTCGCTGATGAAAGCGCGGGAAAATCTGCTTTGGCGGTTTCTTGCGCCCTTTGTCGTCCTTCTCCACAACGATCTGAGCGTAGTTCTCGATGATGTCAGTAAGCCCGTCGCGGGTCAGCACTTCTTTCCACAGGTAGTCGGTTTTGAGGCCGTTCGGGTTCGGCGGATTGCCGGCACCGTCTTTCCAGCCTTTGTTGAACGGCAGGAACCAGGAGTCCTTGCCCCTGAGGTGTGTGCACATCTGCGCTTCGGCATCGTCCACCGCGAAATGCACCAGGCAACGGCCGAATCGGAAAAGGGGCTCCTTCGGGTTGCGGTCGCGCTTGTACTGCTCGACAGCATCCGCGGCCGTCTGCTTGGTGAGCGAGTTTTTGAGTTCGAACGTTGCGACCGGCAGACCGTTGATGAGCAGGCAAAGATCAAGCGCGTTCTGTGTCTCGTCGCGGCTGTACCGCAATTGCCGCGTGACGCTGAAAATGTTCTTCCGGTGCAGTTCTTCAGCTTTCACATTGCCGGGTGACGGTGTGCCGTAGAAGAGACTGAGCTGATTGATATTCCCGTGCTGAATCCCATTGCGCAACACGTCAACCACGCCACGCTTGGCGAGTTCGCTGTCAAGCCGATGCAGAAACTGTGTTCGCGTGGGAGAGGCGTCGTGCAGTGAAAGCGCGGCCGCCTTATTTGGCTGGGTCGCTTCCAGAAACTGCGTGAGCTTTGCCAGGTCAATCACATGCTCGCGGTCGAAATCCGTCGGGCTCCCCTCGACATAGCAGCCAGCGCCGTAGCTTGCCGTCGCATCATGCGAATCACCGTGCGCAACGTCATCAAGACTGCGCCCGGTCAGTTCGGACACGATCAAGGTTTCGAGCGCTTGTTCGCTTGTGTCTGAACTCACAGGCGATCCTCCAGTACCCTTTCCATACGCGAAAAATGTTTGAGGCTTCTGAGTTCAGAAGGGTCCAATAATCCCAGCAATTGGAAGGATCTCTTGCCCTTGCTGTAATTACCCTTGCAGTCCCTCGTTGCATTTTCCAGGGCAGTCTGAATCGCATGCCGGTCACGTCTTTCCAACCCATGTGACGCTGGCAGTGCGGATTCCTGCAAACAACCAGGATAGCGTTTGCGAAGTGATTCCCTGTCGCAAACAATCCAGGTTTCCATGCAAGTTGCCATGAGAAACACCTGCTCGTCATCAGCTTCTTCCGGCCTTTTCCATCCGTCACGATTGGACAGATGTTGCCATGGTTTGTCACTATCCGCAACGGGATCCTCGCTGTCAACGAGAAGCGCCACGTAGTCCCCATTGGCGCTATAGGAATGAGCAATAACAAAGTCATCGTATGCAGACTCGCGGCTTCCACAAGCGCTAAGCTTTGGCATGCGTCCTTGGAAGCCGCACTTTTCCAGTAGTTTTCGGAATGCCTCACGACATCTGGCACGCAACTCTTTTGAGTCGCCGCCACCCTCGATGTAAATTCTTGCGCTCACCAACGTGTCCCTCCTATTTCTCCTTTTGTCCAAAGCTCGCCGAGTCGGTACTTATCCAACCAAGTTTTCAATTCATCTGTAGCAGAAAGACGCTGTGCGACGGTTTTTCCATCGTGCTTCTCCATGACCACAACTGATTCAGGTTGCTCCGTCATAGCATCAACCAGGATATCGCTGTGAGTAGCTACGACCAACTGAGTTCGTTCGGAGGCGTCAATAAGCAGGTCCGCAATCCTCGGTAGCATGTCCGGATGCAGACCCAATTCCGGTTCCTCAATGCAAATCAATTCTGGTGGAGTTGGGTCACAGAGTATGGCCAATAAGCATAAATATCTAAGCGTGCCATCCGACAGGCGGCTGGCTGGAATAATGAACTCGCCTTCTGTAAGAAATACTTCAACCATTCCTCCTTTGATACGAATGTCGAAATCACTAAGTCCGGCATAAAGATTGCGGAGATGCTCAACAATCGTTTTCTTTGCCCGCGGGACTCCCCGTAGATGGTTGAGAAACAGTCCCAGATTCGAGAAATCTTCCTCGAGCCGGTCGCCGGGCAAATCAGCTGATTGAGGGCTGCGAAATACAGACGACCGTCCGAAAGACCATTCTCTGTAAAGGCGGATCTGCCCGTACGTTTCGCTCAAATATGCAAGCTCCGGGTATTGGTCCGGGTCTTTCCGTTGCGAGAGTATCGACTCGTCGGGCGCCACGTCTTCTCTCTTCAACTGCCTTTTCACGCCGTCATTCACAGAGAGAGCCGGGTGTCCGTTCTGAAAACGGTAATAGAAAAAGGGATCGTCGTGCCCGGCATCCGCTTCGCTGTTTTCAATGGCTTCGTCAATCAACTCAAACCGGGATGCTACCTCTGCAAATTCGATCCGGTGCCGCAGTGGCATGAAGCCCTGGGGATATTCAATGACTGCTTCGATGGAGGCATGCCTGTTGTCATCGCCTTTCCAAATCCATTCGCCCACGCCCCCGCCGCCGACACCCCGCATAGGACCTGCCAGCTTGGTCGCGGCAGAGCGCAAGAAACCAATCGCCTCGATCAGATTGGACTTCCCTGAGCCATTTGGTCCAATGAGAACATTCAAGGGCTGCAACGGCAACGGCTCAGTGTCCGGACCAAAAGACAAGAGACCATTGAGTTTCAATTTTTTGATCAGCATCTTGCCACCTCCGTTCAAAGATGTCCGGTTGATTCAAGCAGGTTAGGTTTATCCATGCCGTCACTACCATAAAGCGGGTTGGCTTCCGCTGCCATCGGCAGGTCATTCTCTTCGGGCTGCTCGTCGCCTTCTGCCTCATACGAACGCAAGGACTGTGCCGCTCGCCGTATATCGACCTTGCCTGTTACCACGTCAGCGATCAGTCGAGTTTGGTACTCGCGGATCAGGGCTATCTCCTTCTCTGTTTGCTCCCTTGCGTGGTTAAGTTGATAGGTTGCCCTTGATATGTGATCGGTCAAGGTTCGCTGTTCCTCCAAGGGCGGACAAATGATTGGAATGCGGAGAAAAGTGTCCGGATAGAGTCGGAGTCTAGAAGACCGGATTCCGGTAGAACGACAGGCGAATTCACTCACGTAGGGAACAGTCCGGAGTAACAGATCCGCATATTCTCCGGCCAGCCTGCTCCCCTTGAGTGGCCTATAAACCGCGTAGGACGGGCTGACAATGCCCTTCCGGCAGGATATCCCGAGGGCTCCCATCCAAGCCCACATCGTGTTGATAACGAGGTCGCCAGGTTGACAGATCTTGTGCCCAGCATAGGATTCAGCCATAAACATTGTGATGTTCTTCTGGCTCCTTGGGGTGACGCCAGTAAGGTGAGATACCGACAGTAACTCTTCCGTTCCATCTGGTGATCTCTGATCAATTTCACGGTATAGTCTCTTCGCTGGTTTCGCCTCCCAGTGCTCCGGGATATCGCCCAGCCACTCGACGCCGGAGGGCTTGAGTTTGACGTTGGGGTCAAGGCCTTTGGTGACGGCGTGATTGATGATGGCCTGCTTCTGCTCGTTCAGCACCTCGATGAGCCGCTGCCGATTCTGGATGAATCGCTTGATCCGCCGATCCATAACCTTCAGGTAGCGCACGATGGCTTGCTGCTCTTCAGGAGGGGGGATGAAGAATGGAATCTCTCTCATTTGCGTCAGTGATAGGTCCCATTGACCGATGCGGACACCGTCAGAGGCCCGAGTAAAGAGAGGAACGTAAGCCTGTGACCGAATTGCGGCATGGAAGAAGTCGCCAGAGGCCCCGTTGAGGTTGAAGACAAAATAAGCTGGACTCACTATCCCATTGTGTTGTGATACCCCATTAGACCCCTGCCATGCCTTCATCTTATTTATGGCAAATTGCCCTTTGTGTACCACTTTGTAGTTCGTCAGGTCTTCTGGGATGAAGTTGTGGTTCTCATCCTTGTTCGTTACATCCCGCAAGATCACACCCTTTTCCCGGACGACCGAAAGCAAGGGAAGATCCGGCCGGTTGCGCACAGTTACCGGCCGCAGAACGTTGCGCAACTTCCGCCTTTCCCAATGTCCGGGAACCTGTCCGAGCCATGGTACGCCTGAGTCTTTATACGCGGCGTAGGATGTAAAACCAGTGGTCATGGTGTGGCGCTGTTACCTGTTGACCGGGATCTGTCGTTCGTATCTATAGCTTTCACAAAACAACAAAGATGTTTATTTGGCATCAATTGCTTCATACACAAGACGCTTTCTGTTAATTTCTTGCGCGAAAGAAAAAAAGGGCAAACGGCACTTGGCCCCCCTGCCTATGATGCATTTGGCTTTTCGCGCTTCATAGAGCAGCGAAGCCAATGGCGTTCGCCATACACAAGTCTTACTGGGGATCGAACCCTCCCGGAGTTACATAGCTGTTACATACAAGGCATCACGCCCAGAACGGCACATATTTTCTGTCCTGTTTGGCCTACTTCTGTCGGCTTCGAAGTTCTGCCTGCTGGAAGCCGGAAAGCTAGTTCTGCACAAAGTACTGCCAGCCGCGGTTTTCCGCTGCAGCCTTGAGGCGTTTCGCCTTGCGCCGTATCTGGTTCTCTGAAAAGTCTGAAAAATCCACCAACACGTGTTCTGGAAAGGGGTCCGGGTCCGCGATGGCAGGTAGCCCCTCTTCCTTGCATTCCGCCACTGTAACAGCCATTACCCCGGCAGACTCGAAGCCGAGCGTGCCGGTGAAATGCTCCCACGCCTCTTCGGCGTCGATCTGATCACCGTCGTACACCGAGAGTTTCTTGTCGTCTTTGGGAGTAGGTCTGAAAACCTGTGAAGTCACACGGCCTTCTTGCAGCATCATGGGGTGCACCTGACGATGAAGAAGCGTCTCATCTATCATCCCTGGCCTCCCCCCAACTCCCGGATCATCTTACCAATCTCGGCCCATGCAGCCGGGTCTTCGAGATCAAATTCACGCGCATCTGTTTGATCAGTAACTGTATCAAACAAGTGCCAGAAACCTGTTCTTTTAACAAGATCAATATCAAGGCTCGCCTCGACCCCTCCCAGTGACCATTCCATTAAAATGCCGCCGTCTTCCGTTGGATAAGCATACGGCAGCGCCGCGTCTTCCGGGTATGATGCAGTGAACTGCATAGTCAACCAGTCAAGCCCTTCCTGCGGGGGGGGAATGCCGACGCCATCCAGCCATCCCCGCCTGAGTGGCCTGAATTCATCAAGTCGAGCTGGCACGTCCAGGGGGTCAAGAACAGTTATATGCTCGATAGAATCAATTCCCGTTAACCTGTTCTGCCGACTATATCTGCCCACGCCCTGCACCATAACCCTTTTTCCCTCCTGATAGCCAACGAAGGCTTCAACGATGACGTCCATGTGCTGGTCTGGAATAGGGCCAACGATTTTAGGACCGTTAATGATATCCAATTCAAAGGTCATGTCCGCTTTGTCTGCCTCGGGGATGCTGCCACGCACAATTATCTCATCGGTGAATTCACGTACCCGTGATGCCAACACTAGTTTCCGACGGCTCTCTCTGGTAAGCCTAGCTGGCGGCTGCTGGTTGGCACGGTCAAATTCAATGTGTTCTCCGGAACGCAAGCTCCTGCCAACCCGATCAAAGTACGTTAAGCACTCTGGGGGCAGATGATCGGTGACATCCCCTCCATCTTCCGCGGCGGCGACAGCTGAAACAAGCCGATCTTTCGCCAAGTCAAAACACTGTTCATTTTCGGCCAAGCCCGGTAGACAGCCCGATGTCGTGGCAAGGATTAGAACAATTCGCGGTATAGCACTTCCTTCCTCAATGCCATCCAATCTTAATTCAATACCGTCGGTGAACCCGCGCGGCACTCTTTGACGGTCGGGATGCTCCTGCTTAAATACCCACTTGGCGACTTCTACAATCATCTCCTCCAACACCGCAATGTCCCGCAGGACTTCCAGAGGAATGGCCGCGCCCTCGAACCGTTCTCCCACCAAGCGCGGTTTGAGGTATTCCTTTGCATTCATATTGTGTGCTCCTGCCAAGCTTGGCTTAGGAATTGGAAACGGCGTATTAGCTTATGACTATTAGCTTCTTAAAATAGTTCCGATTGCCGAAGTTTCACTGAATCTCGTGGTCCACGATCGCCTCCAGCAATCCCTCGCCTTCCTGCTCCAGCGCCAGCAGGTCGGCCTTGATCTCGTCGAGGCTGCGCAGTTCCGGCGGCTTGTAGAAGTGGCGGGTAAAGCTGATTTCGTAGCCGATCTTGGTAGCAGTTTCATCGATCCATGCGTCCGGGACGTACGGCAGCACCTCGCGTTTGAAGAACGCTTCGACGCCGCCGTCTTCGAGCAATGGCACTTGCTCGGTGTCGCGCAGGTCGGTGTCCTGTTCGTATTCCACGGTGCGGGCTTTGCCCTGAATGGTGACGTCATAGATCCCGTGCAGCGGATCGGCAGGAACCTTGGCGGGTGAATGCGTCTTCTTGATGACCGGTTCGGCATCGTCGTCCTGCTGCGTGAGGGCGGCACGCAACAGCTTCTCGCGTTTCGCGGTCACGTTGCCGCACAGCTCGCGAGCTTCCACCTCCGTGGCTTTCAAGAACGCGTTATAGTCCAGGTGCGGACCGGGCCCAAAGCGTTCGGCCACCGCGTCGACGGCTGCTGCCACCTCTTCCTCTTTCGCTTCCTGGCAAGCCTGCGCGAAACGTTTGCGGGCGGCATCTGAGAGATCCACACGCAACCGCAAAGGGCGCTCCACTGTGACTTTGCAATAGCCGAAAGCTTCATTCTGGAAGATCTTCGACTTCTCTGTTTCTTTGAAGGCAAGAAACATGTCGCTGATCTGGTTGATCTGTGCTTCCGACAGCTCGCAGTTCTTACTTCCCATATTCTTTCGCAACGGCTGGTACAACTCGGTGGCATCGATGAGCTGTACCTTGCCCTGCCGATGCTCCGGCTTGCGGTTGGTCAGCACCCAGATATAGGTGGCAATGCCGGTGTTGTAAAACATGTTCAAAGGCAGAGCGATGATTGCTTCCAGCCAGTCATTCTCGACGATCCAGCGCCGGATATTCGACTCACCTTGTCCTGCGTCGCCGGTGAAAAGAGACGATCCGTTGTGTACTTCAGCAATGCGGCTGCCGAGGGACGTCTCGTGGTTCATCTTGGTCAGCTTGTTCACCAGGAACAGGAGCTGACCGTCACTTGTGCGTGGCAGGAGACTGAACTCTGGATCACCGCCGTGCTGTATTTGGAAGCGCGGGTCGGACATGTCCTTCTTTCCGCCCATGCGGTCCAGGTCGGTCTTCCAGCTCTTGCCGTACGGGGGATTCGACAGCATGAAGTCAAAGGTCTGGCCGAGAAAGGCATCGCGAGAGAGCGTTGACCCGAACGCGATGTTCTGAGCGGCACGACCTTCTCCTTTCAAAAGCAGGTCGGCCTTGGCAATGGCGTATGTCTCCGGGTTGATCTCCTGGCCGAAGAGGTGAATTGATGTGTTCTTTCCGTGTTCCTGTGCCAGTTGATCGAGCGTTTCCTCCGCCACCGTCAGCATACCGCCGGTGCCGCAGGCGCCGTCATAGACGCAGTACGTGGCTGACTCAATGTCGTCGGCAACCGGCCAGAAAATCAGGTGCGACATGAGCCGGACCACGTCGCGCGGTGTCCAATGTTCCCCGGCCTCTTCGTTGTTCTCCTCGTTGAATCGCCGAATCAATTCTTCGAAGATCGTCCCCATGCCATGGTTGTCGAGACCTGGCAGGCGCTCGTTCCCGTCGTTGTCATAGACCGGGTGTGGACTGAGGTTGATACGTGGGTCCAGAAACTTTTCGATGAGGGCGCCGAGGGCATCGGCGTCCATAAGAGTTGGGATCTGATTCCGGAACTTGAACTTCTCGAGTATTTCCTGGACTCCACTGGAGAAACCGTCGAGGTAGTTTTCGAAGTCGGCCTGCAGCTGCTGTTTTCGGCCGCGGCCCCGAAGATGACTTAACGTGAAAGGAGAGTCGTTATAGAAAGCATAATTTGCGAGTTCACCCGCTTCCTTGCAGAGCGCCGGTTCCTTGGTGACAACGCCGCTCTCATCCAGCTGTTTGCTGAGCTTGAGGACAGATTCCTTGGTTGACTCCAGAATAGCGTCGAGCCGCCGGATCACGACCATTGGCAGGATCACATCCCGGTACTTTCCGCGGACATACACGTCCCGCAGGACGTCGTCCGCAATCCCCCAAATGAAGTTCGCAATCCAGCCAAGATGTCCGTTGCTCATTGAATTCCTTGCCGCTCATTGAATCTTCGAGTCGTCGTGGTGAATAATGGAAGCCGAACACGGCGACCCCATCTAACCTATTCAACCTCACGGACATGTCAACCGATTCTTGTACTCAAACCGGCAAGAAGCCTTGACGGGTCTTCTGGCTTTTGTGCCGCACGTTATTGCCGCTGAGGGTAGTGCCTCGCAACACAAAAGCCGGAGAGGAGCCCCCGGCAGTCCCAACATGGGCGCAAAACCTTTTCGCATAGGACCTGGTTACCTGTCGTTGTCAAGACTAACCAGCAATAAAAATTCGTCCGCTGCTCACACAGGACTCATTTACACAACACCGTCAAAGCTCACTCACCCAGCTTGTCGACAATAAGCCCCGTGACGATGGCACTGAGGACCATAAACAAACTCACCAGTCCGGTGAACGCCCAGCCGAAATAGGCGGCCATCATCGGAAGCAACGGTATCTTGACGGCACGACACCCCAGAAAATTTGCCAGGTGAAAGCCGGAAACGCCTTTTTCGCGAAATTCCTTCAACAGCGGATACCACGCATAGATGGGCCCCATCGACACGATCCCGGCAGCACTCGAGAAAAAAACACCCTTGAGCCCAGTGCCCTTGCCGAGAAAACGCTTGACATGCGCGGGTGTAATCCAGAGATTCAGTGCGATCATGACGAGAAACGCCATCACCAGCGCGGGTGCAATCTGCACAAAAACACCCCAGCTGGCTTTCAGTGCGGCAATTGCCTGCTGCGGTGTAAACATAACGAGAACAGCGTAAACTAGCAGTACAGCACAAGGAAATAACCATTGGCGCCAAAACGAACCGTTTGTTCCATGACCGCCTTCTTTACCTTTCTTACCGACCTTATTCATGACACTCCCCCTACCATAAGCGCCACGATTATGGCAACGAGAAGCGCCGAGATAAACGCTGCAATAGCGCGAAATACAGCGAATTTAATTCCCAGCGCGGCACTTTCGGCGGGCATCTGAATAACGCCAACCGTAACCCATGTGAAAATAAACGCCGTTACCCCACTTAACCCAACGTGCATATCCAAAAGACCCTTGCCAACCACATAACTGTTGACAGGGTTTCCCGCCATAAGACTGCCGAATAGTGCACCGACAAAGGCATCCCCACCCAAACTGCCGACAAAAACCGACGACATCAACTCGCCGGAGACAAAGGTTTTAAACAAACCGACGAGCAAAATAACCCCTAGCAAGACGGGAAGAATCATCCCCATTTGGCGTAACGCTTTTGTGACCGATTGTGAGAGTCTTTTCATTTGCACAGACACGCACAATAGCAATAGAATGCCACGAAGAAAGCAATCAACAATAGTGCGAACAATCCCAACACCCACAGCATGACGCGGGATCCCTGCGGGTGACCGCAGTGCGGGCAGGCCAGACTGTGTTGGCTGATTTTTCCGCCGCAGGCAGAACATTCTTTCAACGTCGGTTTATCCATATGTAAGCCTCCTTTCTTTATTTCTCCGGGTTAATCGTCAACCGCGCGTGTTCCTCGTAAAAAACGCCGTTCCCGGTTGCACCCGTATTCTATACCAAGTATAATGTTCGATGACACGAATAACAAGTGGCCTTGTCGTTGGCTACGACTTACTGTCAGTGTGGAAAATGGATGCCTGGGGAATACAAAAGCTATTCAGCAAAGTTCGAACCGTTCGAGAGGCACGCGGACCGCTACGATGCCTGGTTCGACAGTGAACGAGGGCGTCGCGTATTTCCTTTGGAAGTTCAATGCCTTAAGGACGTGCTTGATGGACTGCCGCGGCCGTGGCTCGAAATCGGTGTCGGGACCGGCCGGTTCGCGGCGGCCCTGGGAATCCCGCATGGAATAGACCCCAGCACGGAAGCGATCAAGTACGCCGAACGCAGAGGAATTCAAGTGGAACGCGGTTTCGCGGAGAAGTTGCCATACAAGGCCGGCAGTTACGCGACGATTGCCATGATCGTGACCGTCTGCTTTCTGGCCGAACCGTCCAAGGCGTTTGCGGAATGCGCGCGGGTCTTACGGCCGAAGGGATCCCTGGTTGTGGGGCTGGTTCCGAAACACAGCCCCTGGGGCCAGTTGTACGCACGAAAAGGACAACAAGGGCATCCATTCTACCTGCCGGCTACGTTCTATTCCTGCCGGGAAGTCGTCGCATTGGCCGAGAGGCACGGTATGACCTTTATACAGGCACAAAGCTGTTTGGTTGAACAACCGGACAAGGAATTACACGATCTGCAGCCCCCGAAACCAGGCATGCACGAGAATGCCGGTTTCGTCGGCATGCACTTTATGAAGCAGTAAAAAGGATGAATTCATGAAAAAAGCAGACATTGTTGTTATCGGAGGAAGCGCCGCTGGACTCACGGCCGCCATTACCGCACGCCGTCATTATCCGGAGAAAAAGACACTGTTGATCCGCCGCGAAGACCAAGTACTGATACCATGCGGAATCCCCTACATTTTCGGTACGGTCGGTTCGCCGGAAAACAATCTGATTCCCGACGCCGTATTGGATAAGAACGGCATTGAATTGATGATCGCGGAGGTCGCCTCCATCGGTCGTGAAGACAATATGCTGGAGACAAGTGAAGGCGAGATTGCATACGAACGGCTTATTCTGGCGACGGGTTCCCTGCCCACTAAACCGCCCATCCAGGGGATCGACCTCCCCGGCGTTTTCACGATCCAGAAAGACGTGGACTATCTGCGCAATCTGCAAAAACAATTGGAAGCGGCAACAAACGTCGTGGTGATCGGCGGCGGGTTCATCGGCATTGAATTTGCCGACGAAATCAATAAAGCAACGGGCAAGAATGTCACCGTGGTTGAAATTGCACCGCATTGCCTAAGCCTTGCCTACGACGAAGAGTTCTGTGTTGAAATGGAAGAACTGGTCAGGTCACGCGGGATCACCTTGCGAACGTCGTCGAAAGTCAAAGCGATCAAGGGGCAAGACAACGTCGAGGAAGTGGCTCTTGACGATGGCTCAACAATCAAAGCGGACCTCGTTATTCTGGGCGTGGGAGCCGGACCGAATGTAGAACTCGCTGCCAATGCTGGATTGCAGATTGGTACCCAAACGGGAGCGATCACGGTGGATCGCACCATGCGCACGTCAGACGGCAACATCTATGCATGCGGAGACTGTGCCAAAAAAATCTCCTTCTTCGGCGGAGCACCATCCAATCTGCGCCTGGCATCCATTGCAACATCTGAAGCCCGAATTGCGGCAGCCAATCTGTACGGCCTTCGACGCGAGAACATCGGTACTGTCGGGGTGTGGTCCACCTCCGTGGGAAACCTGGCCATGGGCACTGCGGGCTTAACCGAAGATATGGCCCGTGATCGGGGTTACTGTGCCGTTTCCGCGACCGTCGAAGGTCCAAACCGGCACCCCGGGAAAATGCCCGGCGCCGCAAAAACCGTTCTGAAGTTGGTGTTTGAACAACATTCGGGTGTCATCCTCGGCGGGCAAGTCATGGGCGACGCCACGGCAGGCGAAATCATTAACGCCCTCTCCGCTTGCATTCAGAGTCGCATGACTGCTGAAGACATCGCCATGTTCCAGACGGGTACGCATCCGGCCCTGACCGCATCCCCGATTGCCTATCCGTTGGTTAACGCGGCGGAAATGGCTATCGGTAAAATGGGTAACTGAACCGTGAA
>JAIPIM010000020.1 GCA_021734725.1 Minisyncoccota bacterium
GGCTGGGTGAGGTGCCGAAGCCATCCTCCATCATGGCGGGTGGAGAGATCTGGGAGCAGAACCTCAGGATTGACACCAACGGTATTGAGCTCTTCGGCGGATGGGTAGGCGCCAACTATCCACACGGAGGCAAGATGAACGCCCTCTTCTGTGACGGACATGCGGAGGGGCGGGTGTGTCCGCTGCCTCCGGCGGGTCCCGTGAGGCCGAGTAATCGTGAACCTTGGGGGTGGGTGAGGTGACTGGACCGGACGGGTATCTACGAAGCGATGCTTCAGGCCTAGAGAGGTCTAATGAAAAAATAGTAGACTCTTGCGAAATAGCCTGCGCCGAGTCGTTCGTGGTTCTTCGGGTCAAGTTCAAAACCACGCACCAAAAACCAAGAACCAGGAACTAAAATTGCAAAAAACGACATTTCGCAATTCTCTAAAAAAATAGCATAAGGAGGTGCATCGTATGGCGCAAGCAACAAAATAGAAAACGAGGGAGCGGCAACCAAAGCACGAAAAATTTTCAAGGCGTCGACAAACCAATATTTCAGGAGGTCAACAATGATTAGTTCTGGCAACTATTACGCAAAACAAACAGCATCATCGTTCTATCGGCAAGCGTGCGTCTTTTTTTCGCTCTTGGCGATGCTGACTATTGGTTGGGTGCTACCGGCGGCGGCAGACTTCGCCTTTATGGAGGACGATTTTGAATCGTACACATCCGGTGCGAGATTGCCCGAGGTAGCCCCGTGGACCGATGTCGAACCGGGTAATATCACTTACGGCCGTCAATTAACAGTGCGATCGTCCAACAATGTATACCCGGGTGACGGCAGCCGTACCGTTCCGGTTTCGCCATACGCCAGCGGCAGTCAAATGCTGGAGTTCTGGGACAACGGTACCACGCGGGCCATTCACGCCAAGAGCACATTTTCGGCCCCATCAGGTGTGCACTATCCAATAACTGTTTCTTTGGATTACCGAATCGATGAGGAGTGGGATACTTTCGCGGGAGGTTGGCGTGCAGTGATTGAGGACAGTGACGGTGGGTCCGCGAACGGTTACTACATCAACCTTATTTCGGGCAGCGATCCCGACAACCTTTCACTCAGTTATATCGATGGGCTGACTCAAACCCATACGTTGTTGACACTTGATCGCGGCGTGTGGTATCACCTTGACATCATTCTTGAGCAGCCTGACGGTACCAAGAGCCAACCCGGCGGCCAAATTGCGGTATCGCGTTGGGACGATGGGGACGCGAATCCAACATTTGTCGGTACGTTTGACATAACAAGCAGAGCTGGGTTCAATGAAATCGACACCTTGGCTTTCACCTGGGGCAGCCCCGCCGCTCTGGGGCTCTGGTATCTCGATAATGTCCACGTTGTTCCTGAACCCGCGTCTCTCTTTTTGCTGGCAGTTGGCGGTATGCTGCTTCTGCAACGGCGGAAGAGGTAAACTCGGGAGGTTTAGCATGATGAGATTGCGAGCTTGCTAGGACGATGGGTGTTACCAAAAACGAAGACTCACTCGTACTCTCCAACCCTTGGATCCTTCGGGAACTGAATCTGTCCAGTAGTGGGCCTGCAACCACTCGGTTTGCCATACGTCCGAGCGGTAGTGACGCGGAACCCTGGCTTCCTGTTTTTGCGTTCGATCCACAGTCCCCGTTTGAGGCATCGGTTGTTGTGAACGGGAAGACAAGGCGGGCCGGTCCGCATGACCCGGGCAACCCGGAATGGACGATCAGGGGGGGCTTCGACGTTGTTTCCCGAAACATCGCCGAAACGCCCTTGGGAACCAGTGTTACGGTTGGGTGCGCATCCAAGAGTGAACGAGCGTTCCCGGAAGCGGTTGAACTCAAAATAACGTATGAAATTGCTGAGGAGTTTCCTCTTTTAATCAAATCGGTTGAAGTTACAAATACCGGGGACGAAGCGTTTCAGGTTGAGAACATAACCGTGGAGACATGTCCATCGCTGCGGCTTGGATCGGAGTTTCGTGTGTTCACGGATTTTTACGATTACTGGCCGGTCAGCCGGTTGGACGAGGAGTCCCGGTGGCACCGCTGGGAATTCCCGAAGCCCATCCACTACCGTCTCTTGCCGGGTGAGTCAATCGAGAGTTTTCGCTGTTTCGAAACGGCGGTTCCCAACGAGCCCGAAGCGGCGTCCATTGTCACTCATCGCGTGCTGAAAGCATTGGCTCCCTGGATTACGCGGCCACTGATCAGCCAGCAAATCAGTGATTGTTCTTCATTTTCGGATCTTGCTGGGCACGCTGTGAGTGCCGCTGAAAACGGTATCGAATGTGTCCATTTTTTTGTTGACGTTACGAACGGGGGGATGCAATGCCAGCTGTTCACGAATTGCGGCGATTATCGACCGCGTCCCGACCTTTTTCCGTCCGGAGAAGACGACCTGAAGAGGCTGGTCGACATCTATCGTAAGCATGGCGTGAGGGTTGCCACCTATTGTGCGCTGACCATTGCCTGGTCTTCGTCACACATTGTCCGCGCCAATCCCGACTGGCAGTATCTTGGTCCTGGAGGAATACGGTACCAGCCGGAACGTTTCGGGAATATGTGTTACCAGTCGGGATGGGGGGATTACATCCGTGAAAAACTGCTTCATCTTGTCGACGACATCGGTTTCGACGGACTTCAGATTGACGGTCCCTACCACGGTTTGCCCTGCTGTGCGCGGGACCACAAGCATGGAAGCTCCGACTCCGTTCCATTCATGAATTGGCGGTGGGAAAGAGCGTTTTTCCAGGAACTTCTCGAGCGTGATGTGTATATTGCTTCGCCACAGTCGGCTCCCGCTTCCTACCTGCTGGGCAATTGTGCTCGGCCGGGAGGCTACACCGAAGAGGACTACCAGGTTCTGTGCGGCATGCCCCTGATCATCGCGACGCGTGCACGCCTGTATGACGGTTTGTACTCGCGTCCAGCATCCGGCGCCTGGGGTTTTCTTGCTTTTGACGACTATCATGGCAATTCCATGGGAATCAGCGACCGCAATCCCGAGTTGTACGACCATGCCCTCGGCGGGTTGTTCGGATTGGGTTACTGGGGATTTCTACACGGTCGTCGTCTTTATTGCTCGTCAAAAACCAAGCGAATATTTGAGCGCTGGACTCGTTTTTATAAGGACCATGTCAGTACGTTGGCGGGTGAATGCGTGCACTTGGCACGTCCCGACGGCATGCATCCCGATGGCGTGATGCATGTGGCTCCGCACGCAACTCCGCCTGCTGTTGTGGTGCTTTTCAACCCTCGTGCCGTAACGGCGGCGGCGGCGTTGGCGCTCCCGCTCGGGTACGCCGGTTTCGAGCCTGGCGGTCTGGCTGAAATAGAGAGCATTGGTCGTATAAAACTCGACAGCCGGGCCACTGGATTAGCTACCGTTACACTGCTGCCTTGGGAAGTCAAAACCCTGGACATACAGAAAGTAAATTAGGATCGGATTCATGAGACTGATTTGTTCTTTTTTCGTTGCGTCTGTTTTTGCTCTTTCCCTGGGTTCGACGTTCGGGGTGGAGTTGAAGCGCCTGGGACTTCAGCCGGAGACGACCGTGCTGGTGCAGCATGACGACGAGGGATTCTCCTTTGTGGACAAACACTACTTTCCAGATGAAAACGACACTTTGATTATGGAAGCGGAAACCCATGGCTCCTATCCCAATAAGTGCTACAGAAAAGACCCCGATGCCAGCGGTGGAGCTGCGCTGGAGGACATGGTGGGACGCTATTTTTTCCGAATCGAAACTCCGGGGGTGTACGAGTTCTGGGCGAGGGTGAGAGCACCTTGGCCCGGTTACTGGGTATACGAGTTCGAGGCGCAAAAGGCTGGCGAACAAGCAACCGAGCAAGACGTTGACGGAGGTTCACACACGGGGTTCGAGGGCGAGGGCGAATCGGGCGCCTCCATGTCGCTCAAGGGGGGGCTCCAAGTGCCGAAAGACGCTGACTGTGCGGAGAACTTTCTTTATATCAAAGGAGAAACAGTAAGGCTGGAGGCGGGCGATTATATCTGTTCGCTTCGCGTCCCGGGTGAGATTCTGGTTGACCAGTTTTTCCTGGTTCCTCCGAGCACGATCGCAAGCGATCCTCAAAAGATACTGTCGCGGCCGGATGGGACGCCGCGTCATGGCAGGGCAGAAAAAGCTCTTTATGCAACCATTACATTCAGACCCGCGCTGCCCATGGATTTCGGGGCGTTTCGGAGGCTGGCTTATGAGGTGCATGGAGAGTTGGACGAGGTGGCATGGTTTTATCGATTTCCGTGCAAGCCCAATCCTTCCTGGGAACGACTGTCTGATCCAAGGGATCTTTCCGGGTTGTCAGTGGACGGCACTGGGTCGGATGTGCTGCAGCTGCGGGTAAGATTAGAGCGGGAGGCGGACTCCAACGCGCGACTGTCAGACGTAAACGTGGAGTACGTGGCGGACGAGGACAACATCCTGACCCTTAAGTCTCGTTCGGGACATATGATGGTTTCGAAGCTCAGCGGATACTGGGGGGAAGTCGCCACGTCGGCTGGCAGCGAGATACGCTCGAACTCACGTGCCAGCTTACCGTTTTCAATCAAAGTTATCGATGAGTCAGCTCGCGCCATGCAAGCGATTGACGATTTCAGGGCTCGGCATGTGGAGTTGACCGGTGACGACCGTGATTGGCGGATTATCTTCGATTATGTGTCTCCATCGTCGGGGATCAACGTTTCCATAACAGGTGAATGCGACGGTTCGGACCGCGTGGCGTGGGTTGTGTCATGCGAGAATGGGTCCAACAGGACCGTCGGGTTTCTTGCCTTCCCAGTTTTAGAGGGGATTCAGGTGGGAGCTTCTCCGGAGGACGACGAGATTGCGTGGCTGGGAACCCTTGCCGCGCCTGCCTATACCCTGCCGGGCTGGAAGCGAACGGATCCGGGAGAGTTGACGTTCATGGACATCTCGGACCCACGCGGTGGTTTTTACCTGGGCGACCATGATGCGACGATGTTGGATGGAAGATTCTCCATGCGTCCGTACCAAGGCAAAGGGCCGTTCGACTATCGGATAGAAAAACTGCCGACGATTCTGCCTGGAGAGACGTGGGAGAGTCAGCCTTACATTGTGGCAGTACATGAGGGGGGCTGGCACAACGCAGTTGACCGGTTTTATCGTCCCTGGTACGATGCGGAAATGCCGCGGCCGAAAAACCCAGATTGGCTGGTCCAAGAGTTTTCAGGCTATGCCCAGCCCGTATTGTGTTATAAAACGGCGCTGCATATGACGGAAGCCTGGCGGCTCTGCCGGTTTCACGGCTGGAATTATCTCAAGTCGTTTGTCACTCTTCATCCCGGTCCGCTTTTCAATCCATTGCATGGTGGATTTAATGAAGTGAAGGAGAACGCAACGTGGATAAACGCAAGGGGGGGGCAGGTCGATTCCTACACGGAAGCCACCTGGAACGTCATCTATCATTCAAAGGAGTTTGCGTTTTGGGAAACCGTACCCAAGAGCCTCCATGGCGATTTTACCCTACCTTCCTACAAGTGGCGGCTCGCCCATCAGGTCGTCCCGCTTTCCCGGTTGGGGCTGGGCACACCCGAAGAACAGACACCACGTCCGCAACTCTATCCCTCGCAGAGAAATGCACGCACTAAATTTGACCATCAGGATCCGGAAGTTCACGAACACTTCAAGGACATTGCCGTGCACTATGCAAAGGCGGGGATGAACCTGTACTGGGATTGTTCGGGGAACACGGCGATTCATCCCTCATACAAAGCCATTGGGAAACACATACTTCCAGAATATGGCCGAAGCATGTACGCCCGCACCCTTTGCGCTTCTCGGATGATCGAGGCGGCTCGTAAGTACAAAGACGACTTTGTGATCTGCGGAGAGAACTATAACGACCGAGTCATGAGCGCGGTTCAAATTCCATTTCTTCAGGCACAGAATGCGAGCAAGCCCTTCTGGGACGAAGTCGTGCGATACACACATCCAGGTCACATTTTCAACGTTAATCTTATCCATGGCGGTCGTGCATTAGCGGATCGAGCGTTTCTGTTTCATTCACGGATTTCTTCCAGCGATATTTTCAATTCCGTAGGTTTTTCGACATGGCTCCGGGCGAGGGTCTACCTGCGCAACATGACGGGCGACATCGATACTATTGCAATCTACAAAAGCGACGTCGGTTTGACCGTTGACAACGACGCGGTTCAAGCCCGTTATTCTGTATTGTCGGAGGCGGAGAGTTTAACGCCAGTCAAAGGGCGTCATCTTTTTGTTGTCAATATTATTAACCCTGACAATGTCAAGGACGCAGTTGTTCGGCTTCGTCTGCCGGAGGACATCAGAATTCGACACGCAGTGGCCTATACCATGGAAGGCCGCGTTGCGCAACTGCCTTTCGCCGCGGACGCGCCGAGTGTTTCTTTCAACGCGCCGGGAGATCGACAGTCATCCATTGTGCTTTGTGCCCAAGAGCGAGAGGACAACGCGATTCGCATTTTTGCCATGGTTCCCATGGTGGACGAGTGTTCGCCGGCCCGGATACGAGTCGCTATTGCCAATCTTTCGGACGAACAGATTGAGGGCACGGTTAAGCTTGCGTCAGCACCGCCTTTAGAGTACGATCTTACCGGGATTCCGGTCACGCTGTCTTCCGGTGGGGCGCTTGTTCGAGATATAGTGGTACGCAACCGGGACAAGCTGAACGACTACCGGAATGTCCCAGTTGCCTTTGAATGCACAGGCGGAACATTTACAACGGAGGTGATCGTACCGCCGACAATCGCCAACGGCACCATTGAGGACGACGTTACCGGTAACGCAATCGCCGATTATTGGAAATGGTCGGTCCGGGATTTCGCCGAGCCGGTTTCCGGCGATTATTGCCTTGCGGTCATTCCAAAGCAACTGCCATGGCATGAATCGCTGACGGGTGGAAGCACTGGTTCACATTACTGGAGACCACGGAACGCTGCCATTCACTTGTTGCCGCGGACACGATATCGATTGTCATTTTACTATCGTCATATCGGAGACACACGAGTTCCGGGAAAAGTGAAAGTGGAACTGCGGGGAAGCGATGAGCGGAATCGGAAAACATTCAGTGTGGGTGTACGACTGAGCGATTCGGAGCCTGGGATTTGGCACCACAAGACAATGGATTTTACAACGCCCGAAGCCGTTGGGAAAGCCGAACTGAGTATCTACAATGATAATGATTCCAAGGGGGCCAACGTCGTCTGGTTTGACGATGTTCGCATAGAACCATTAAGATAAGCTCAAAAAAGATGATTTTGTGTTTGGTTTTTGTTAGACGGTATGGTATCATAAGTGGTAAGTATGCACATAAGGTTCGGATTAGCGAGGCCGCTGAGGTAGAGTTGAGGGCGTGATTACGCAGATCCAATTGGAGGTGTGTGTCAGGGGGATGTTCATCCGTTCGGGGATGTGACTGGCGGATGAATTATTGCAGAGAGCATGCAAACCACAAAGAAGAAGGAGGAGTCGTATGCGTTTCACCAAAAGCAGGACTGTGTGGAGTTGGTTGGCGGCGACGGTCTGTCTCAGTCTTCTGGTTGTTGTCCAAAGCTGGGCGGCAAGTGAGGAGGACATGTCGGATAATGTCTCGGTTGGACGTGTTGACCGGGATTCCGGTACCATCGCCGGTCCGGTAACAATCATCGAGGAAGACGAGATTGCTCGCATGGGCGCCAAAACAGTGGTTGACGTGTTACGGGTTCAGCCCGGCGTTAATGTGCGTGATCTTGCCGGCAATGGCCGCCTCGCGGCAGTCGATATTCGGGGTGGCGGTGTTGGTACAAGTCCCGAGAAGGCGCCGGGAGTTATGGTCCTGGTCGATGGTCGGCCGGTTACCAATCCACTGGGGTTCGCGACGCCTGACGCCAGTATTAACTGGCCGGTTATCCCGGTGCAGAACATCAAGCGCATTGAGATCTTTAGGGGCAGTAACTCGGTAGTCTGGGGCAGCCAGGCGTATCAAGGAACCATCAACATCGTGACCAAGGCCGCGCCCGAGGAAGGTCACAGACTCTCGCTCGGTACACGCGTGGGCTCGTACGATTCTTTCCAGCACTTCCTGGGGGTTTCGGGTACCGTCGAGGGAATCCAGTACAGTGTCACCGGCGGTTACGATACGTCCGACGGCTATCAGGCGCACAACCGTTTCCGTACTCGCTATGGGGCCCTGCGCTTGAGCGGTACCGCGGGCGACTGGTTCGGTTGGGATCTGCAGGCGGGAAAGAGTGAAGATCAGTTCGATTTACAAGATACGATTCCGGATAACGAAGATCGACTGGACGATCGACCGTGGGAACGGTATGAATCCCAACGGCACTATGTGAGTTTTATTCCAACCTTTGTTTTGGGTTGCGGTGAACTTGCCTTGCCGATGCATTATCAGCAGCGGGATCTGGATGCAATCGACTTCAACGAAAGTTTTCAGTTGTACGAGTATCGGTTTATGCCACAGTATACAGCGCTCTTCGAACTGGCCGGTATTCGTCACAACCTGATCGTTGGTGTTGATTACTATGTGAATGAACTGGAGCCCGGCCAAGGCTGGGATGAGCCGGACGAATATCGTCGGAATGTCGGGTACTTTGTCCATGACACGATTGCCCTTCTTCCCGACGAGCTGTTCCTGGATCTGGGATTCCGTCGGACCCGCGTGCATCATGACAATACGTATGACGATGATTGGGACGGTTGGCATGATTCTTATTCGGTCAATTCGTACGAAGCGGGTTTGACTTGGGTATATGCGGAGGGCAGCCGGGCATTTGTCCGTGCGGCTCGCGGCTTCCAAGATTATGCATTGTATGAATGGCCGACCATAACGGACCAGCGTTTCCGGGAATATCAGGTAGGTGTTATGCACCGGTTCAGCGATACGTTGACTGGTGGAGTGACGCTTTTCCGGGTTGAAGGCACGAATGAGTACTACTGGGATGATCTGATCCCGGACAGTCGGCGAAACGGCGTGGAGCTGGAGATGACCTATCGTCCTTGTGAGTACTGGCAGGTGGCGGCCAACTACATGTGGGTCGACGCCCGCTGGAAAGACGATATGAATTTCACCACATCGAACACTGAGATTCATGGTCAACCGGAACACAGCGGCGCCGTTATTCTCAGCGTCTTCCCGATCGAGAACCTGACAGCTCATCTTCGTGCAAAAGTGGTAGCTGACAATGAAGCAGCGGACAGCGATGCCGAAAACTTCACCAGTTGGGAAGGCGAAGACTATGTTGTTGTTGACGGCACTGTTTCTTATGTCTGGAACGATTTCACCTTCTACGCGGGAGTCAACAACATTTTCGGTGAAGAGTACTCCGAAGTCGGAGAATATTGGGGCGGCGATCTCGTTGGGGTGATGCCTATGCCGGAACGCAATTTCTTTGCCGGCGTCAAGTACACCAAAGAATTTTGACCCGACGTTGCCGCGCAAATGACCGTACATACGAAGCGCCCCGGCTGTAAGAGGTGGCTGGGGCGCTTTTTACGCTGTGGCGGGCGGCAATCCTGTTAATGGGGCTAACGTGCCGCGATGCAAACGCTCGGGCTTTCCTCCGTTCTCAGTGTACTGGGACATTACCGGGGAAGATCATGAAAACATTCCTATTTGGCTGTGCAAAATGGGGCTGGTGATATACAGTACCTGTTTTTCATCGTGCAGGATAAGCGTTCAATCCAGAATGGAAAGGGATATTCATGAAGACTTATAAAATTGCCGTATTACCGGGTGACGGAACTGGGCCGGAAGTTGTGGACGAAGGGCTTAAGGTCTTGAACGCCGCGGCGGTCAAGCACGGATTCAAGCTTGACACCGAGACATTCGATTTTGGCGGTGATCGCTTCTTGAGAACGGGAGAGGTATTGCCGGAATCGGCCGCGGAAGATTTGACGAAGTTCGATGCTATTTACCTGGGGGCGATCGGACATCCAGACGTTAAACCCGGAATCTTAGAGAAAGGCATTCTTCTGCGGCTGAGGTTTGAACTGGATCAATATATCAATCTGCGGCCGGTTAAGCTGTACCCCGGCGTGGAAACGCCCCTTGCCGGGAAAAGTCCCGAGGATATCGACTATGTGGTAGTTCGGGAAAATACCGGCGGCCTGTATACCGGCATTGGCGGACTAAGTATGAAGGGCACCCCGAACGAAGTTGCCGTGCAGTCCATGGTCTATAATCGTTACCAAGTGGAGCGCTGCCTCCGCTACGCGTTTGAGACGGTCCGCAAACGCCATACGACCGATGCTCCATGGAAAGGGCTGTACGACAAAGATATAGAGGATGGTAAGATCGGTCAGCTGACCCTGTGCGGCAAAACAAATGTTCTGACCTATGTCTTCGATCTCTGGGAGCGGGCTTTCCATGAGGTTGCTCAGGACTACCCTGACATCAAAACGGATTACTGCCATGTCGATGCCACCTGCATGTGGATGGTCAAAAATCCAGAGTGGTTCGATGTCATCGTAACGTGTAACATGTTCGGTGATATTATTACCGATCTCGGTGCCATGACTCAGGGCGGTATGGGAATTGCTGCTGGTGGCAATATTAATCCGGAAGGCGTTAGTATGTTTGAGCCCATCGGCGGATCGGCTCCGAAGTATACCGGCAAGGGGGTTATCAACCCACTGGCCGCTATCTGTTCCGGCAGTATGATGCTGTCCGAACTTGGCGAGACCGAGGCCGCCGATGATATTGAACAGGCAGTGGCAAGTGTCACCGGGACGAAACTTAAGTCCATGGCCGCGGGTCGTATGGGATACTCCACGTCGGAGGTCGGCGATCTTGTAGCCTCACAAATTGCCTGATCTTGGTCTCCAACGGACGAATCAACCCAGAACTACCAGGGGTAATTTTATGGGCAGAGCCTTTAACGTAGCTGTCGCAGGAGCCACCGGTGCAGTAGGCAATGAAATACTGCTGACTTTGGAGCGGCGCAATTTTCCGGTCAATGAATTACGCTTATTGGCGTCCAAACGATCGGTGGGCAAGGAACTGGACTTCCGAGGGGAGCCTCTTTGCGTGCAGGAGCTCATGCATGATGCTTTTGACGGCATTGACATCGCTCTTTTCAGTGCCGGGGCCGATCGCTCCCTGGAGTTTGCCGAGGCTGCCGTCAAGGCAGGCGCGGTCGTGATTGATAATTCCAGTGCCTTTCGCATGGATCCGGATATCCCGCTTGTGGTTCCTGAGGTCAACCCCGAAGACATTAAGCAGCACAAAGGCATCATAGCCAACCCCAATTGCACAACCATTCTTATGGTGGTTGCCCTGAAACCGTTGCATGATATTTCGCCGGTAAAACGAATTGTTGTCAGTACTTACCAAAGTGCCAGCGGGGCGGGTGCACGCGCGATGGATGAGCTGCGGACGCAAGCTTCACAAGTGCTTGAGGGCAAGCCCGTCGTTGCAGCTGCGCTGCCTCACCAGATAGCGTTCAACCTCTTCAGCCACGACAGCGCCATAGGGGAAAATGGTTACTGCAAGGAAGAAATGAAGATGGTTGACGAAACGCGCAAAATCATGCATGCTCCCGAGATTAGGGTGTGTGCCACTGCTATCCGTGTGCCGGTCTTCCGCGCGCATGCTGAATCGATCTTGATAGAGCAAGAGCGAAAGATCACCATAGCCGAGGCGCTCCGGGCGCTTGAACAGGCTCCCGGCGTGCGAGTGATTGACGATCATGTGAAAAGTCATTTCCCGATGCCTATTGACGCTACCGGGCAGGACGATGTACTGGTCGGTCGCATACGAGACGACATAAGCTCGGAGAACGGTCTTGCCATGTTCATATGTGGTGATCAGTTGCTCAAGGGCGCAGCGCTCAACGCCGTTCAGATCGCCGAGTTGCTCGATTAGTTAGAGCCTGTCCGGAAACCCTTCGCCGTCGTTGTGTCGGGAAAAACGTGAGCGTGTGACACACTGCGCCGCGACAAGATGGCACACTGTGACAGCAAGTGCGACACAAGACGTCGCAACTCTCCTACCTCGTCTTTTCGGCTTACATTCTTATGGATCCCTAAGGAGCTTGCGTGCAGCATCTTGGGCGTAAATAATGCGGAGTGGCATTAAGGGTGCTAAGTATCAAGGGAAGTTTGTGAACGTGTGACTTGTGAACAGCTGATGGTGACGTTTTCGGTCATTGGCCGCCGCCTAAGCTGGCTTGACATTTGCGAGGTTAATCATGGGTAAAATTATTGGAATCGACTTAGGGACGACAAATTCCTGTATGGCCGTCATGGAAGGCGGGGAGGAAAAAGTTATACCAAATGCGGAGGGTAATCGTACGACACCGTCGGTGGTTGCATTCTCTAAGGACGGGCAGCGCCTGGTGGGAGCCACTGCGAAGCGACAGGCGGTGACCAATCCGAACCGTACAATTTTTTCGATCAAGCGGTTCATGGGACGAAAGGATGACGGGGTGCGGCACGAGATCGGGCTTGTACCGTTTGAGGTGGTCAAGGCGAAAAATGGTGATGCGCACGTAAAGATAGATGATAAGACGTATTCACCCCCCGAAATATCGGCCATGATTCTGCAAAAAATGAAAGCTGACGCGGAAGCCTACCTGGGCGAAGAGGTCAGTGAAGCCGTCATTACTGTGCCGGCGTACTTTAATGACAGCCAACGACAGGCCGCCAAGGATGCCGGGCGCATTGCGGGTTTTGAGGTGAAACGCATCATCAATGAGCCGACCGCGGCATCCATGGCCTACGGGCTGGATAAGAAAAAAGACGAGAAGATTGCGGTGTACGATTTAGGCGGCGGAACATTTGACATCAGCATCCTCGAAATTGGTGACGGTGTCTTCGAAGTGAAGGCTACCAATGGGGATACCCACTTGGGCGGAGACGATTTTGATGAAGCCATCATCAAGTGGCTGGTGGCTGAGTTCAAGAAAGATCAGGGCATCGACCTGGGGCAGGATTCCATGGCTCTGCAACGCCTGAAAGAAGCCGCCGAAAAGGCGAAGTGCGAACTGTCGTCCAGTCAGACGACGGAAATTAATCTGCCGTTCATCACAGCTGACGAGAACGGTCCCAAGCATCTGACAAATACGTTGAGCCGGGCCAAGCTCGAACAACTGACTGAAGATCTTGTAAACCGCAGTAAGCAGCCGTGCAGAGACTGCCTGAAAGACGCTGGCCTGTCGGCGTCGGACATTGACGAGGTCATCCTGGTTGGCGGGCAGACGCGCATGCCGCGTGTGCAGACATTGGCTGAAGAACTCTTTTCACGCACTCCCCATAAAGGAGTTAACCCAGATGAAGTTGTCGCGGTTGGCGCCAGTATTCAGGGCGGCGTCCTCAAAGGTGAGGTCGAAGACGTTCTGCTCCTGGACGTTACTCCGCTTTCGCTGGGTATCGAAACACTGGGCGGCGTATTTACCAAGCTCATCGAGCGCAATACAACCATTCCCACCCGTAAGAGCGAAATTTTCAGTACTGCTTCCGATAACCAGACGTCAGTGGAGGTCCATGTACTCCAGGGCGAACGTGAAATGGCGAAGGACAATAAAACGATTGGCCGCTTCCATTTGGAAGGGATCCCTTCGGCTCCCCGGGGAGTTCCGCAGATTGAAGTGACTTTCGACATTGATGCCAATGGCATTCTGCATGTATCGGCCAAGGATCTGGGGACGGGTAAGGAACAGAAAATTACGATTACAGCGAGTTCAGGCCTCTCGGAGGACGAGATCAAAAACATGGTCAAGGATGCCGAGTCCCACGCTGATGAGGATAAGAAGCGCAAAGAAGCGGTGGAAACCCGAAACCGTGCTGATTCCATGGTCTACCAGACAGAGAAGCAGCTTAAGGAACAGGGAGACAATCTGCCGGACGATGTGAAGAAGCCGATTGAGGATGGCATTGGCGAGTTAAAACAAGCGCTTGAGGCTGATGACGTAGAAAAGATGAAATCAGTGATGAGCGAGTTGGAGGGCAAACTTCACAAGATGGCTGAGGAACTGTACAAGCATGCTCAATCCAGTGAAGGTGGCGCTGAGGCTGAACAGCCGGGCAGTGATCAAGGCGAGCCTGGCCAGAAGCCGCCAAGCAGCAATGAGGATGAGGTCATCGACGCCGATTATGAAATGGTCGACGACGAAGACAAGGACGAAAAGTAACGGACGCGTGAGGTCGCTCTTGTATCACGGCGGGACGAAGATATCCCGCTGATCCGGATGCAAGCAGCATTAACAAAAAAACACCAAAAGACCAGACGAAAACAAGGAGGAAAACCGAATGGCAGTCAACATTAAACCCCTCGGTGACCGTGTGCTGGTGGAGCCTCTCGAAGAAGAGGAAGTCCACGAAGGTGGAATTATCATTCCTGACACCGCCAAAGAGAAGCCGCAGCGTGCTAAAGTCGTTGCGCTGGGTACTGGGAAGAAAGACGATGAGGGCAAGAAAATACCGTTTGATGTTAAGGTCGGCGATACTGTTCTCACCAGTAAGTATGGCGGGACAGAAATCAAGTATGAAGGCAAGGATTACAAAGTTCTGAACGCGAGCGATATTCTGGCGGTCTTCAAATAGACGCACTGTAATCATAGAAGAAACCGTAACCGTTATACAAAAGAGTAAGGAGACACAGAGTTATGGCAGCGAAAAAAATGCTTTATGATGAACGATGCCGACAGGCACTGATGCAGGGTATCGTTAAGCTTAGTAACGCGGTCAAGGTGACACTTGGTCCGCGGGGTCGCAACGTTGTGCTGGACAAGAAATTTGGTTCACCTACCATCACCAAAGACGGTGTGACTGTTGCCAAGGAAATCGAGCTGGAAGACGCCTTTGAAAACATGGGCGCCCAGATGGTGCGTGAAGTCGCCAGCAAGACCTCGGACATCGCTGGTGACGGCACGACCACCGCAACGGTCTTGGCCGAGGCCATTTTCCGCGAAGGTCTGAAGAACGTTACTGCCGGGGCCAACCCGATGAGCCTGAAGCGCGGCATTGACAGTGCTGTTCAAGCCATTGTTGCTGAGCTTGGAAATCAGAGCGTCAACGTTGAGGAACGTGCACAGATCGCCCAGGTCGCAACAATATCGGCGAACGGTGATAAAACGATCGGTGATATCATCGCTGATGCAATGGACAAAGTCGGCAAGGACGGGACCATCACCGTTGAAGAGGCCAAATCGATTGAGACCACACTCGACGTTGTGGAAGGTATGCAGTTCGACAAGGGGTACCTGAGTCCTTATTTTGTCACGGACTCCGAAAACATGGAGTGCGCGCTGGAGGACTGCTATATCCTGATCCATGAAAAGAAGATCAGCAATCTCCAGGACCTTCTGCCTCTCCTTCAGAAAGTGGCACAGCAGGGTAAACCATTCCTGATTATTGCCGAGGATGTGGAAGGTGAAGCCTTGGCGACATTGGTTGTAAACAAGTTGCGTGGTATGCTCAATGTTTGTGCAGTGAAAGCTCCTGGTTTCGGCGAACGCCGTAAGGCCATGTTGGAAGACATCGCCGTATTGACCGGTGGTACCTGTATCACGGAAGATCTGGGTATCAAGCTTGAGTCCATCACACTGGATCAGCTCGGTCAAGCGAAGCGTATAACCATCGACAAAGATAATACGACGATTGTTGAAGGTGGCGGCAACCAACAGGATATCGCGGGCCGTGTCAAGCAGATCCGGCATCAGATCGAGGAAACGACGTCGGACTATGACCGTGAGAAACTGCAGGAACGTCTTGCCAAATTGGCTGGCGGTGTCGCTGTCATTAACGTTGGCGCGGCCACGGAAACAGAGATGAAAGAAAAGAAGGCGCGTGTGGAAGACGCACTTCACGCAACGCGTGCCGCCGTGGAAGAAGGCATTGTTGCAGGCGGTGGCGTGGCACTCATCCGTGCCAGTCATGCCTTGGATAACGTGGACGCTGAAGGCGACGAGGCAATTGGTGTAGGTATCCTGCGCAAGGCCGTTGAAGCACCTCTGCGTCAGCTGGCAACCAACGCTGGTGTCGAAGGTTCCATCGTTGTTCAGGAGGTCAAGCGCCTCGAAGGGAACAAGGGCTACGACGCCCAGAATGACAAGTACGTCGATATGCTGGAAGCCGGCATTATCGACCCGACCAAAGTGGAGCGTACTGCGTTGCAGGACGCCGCATCGGTTGCTGGTCTGCTTGTCACCACGGAGTGTCTGGTGGCTGAAGAAGAAGAAGAAGAACCAGCCGGTGGTGCCGGTGCCGGTGCCGGCGGCATGGGCGGCATGGGCGGTATGGGCGGCATGGGCGGCATGATGTAAGCCGCTGCAAAACCGCGCTCCGTCCGGTTACCGGACGGAGAGCTGTCAGAACATGATCGGGCACTCTCTCGAAGAGAACGAGGGAGTGCCTGATTTTTGTGGGCGGGTTTGACGAAGCGCCTTATACTCGGTACTTTACCATACTTTGAGCAGGCGTGGATGCCTACGTTACGAAGAAACCAATTCCAGCGCGATGAGGATCGTTTTTAATGTCCAACTATGTTTTCTTAGGACCGCCGGGTGCCGGCAAAGGTACCATGGCGGATATGTTGAGCGAACAGTTCGGTTTCGTTCATGTCTCCACGGGAGATATTCTGCGAGAAGAAATGGCAAGCGGCAGTGAACTGGGCCGGCAGGCTCAACAGTTTGTGAACAGCGGACATCTTGTGACTGATGAGGTCGTCGCGGCCATCGTCTCGCGGAAGCTCAGTGATCCACAGGCTGCCCTCAACGGTGTTATCCTTGATGGCTATCCGCGAACTGTTAAGCAGGCCGATTTACTGGATGGAGCATTGGAGGAAAACAGCCTGACTCTGGATGCCGTCGTGCTGTTTGAAGTCGAGCGGGAGTTGCTCTTGCAGCGGTTGACTGCCCGTCGTATATGCCGAGGCTGTGGTGCGGTGTATAATCTGCTTTACGACCCTCCGGCAGAGGATGATGTCTGCGACCGATGCGGGGTGGAACTGTATCAGCGCTCGGACGATTCTGAGGAAACAGCAAAACAGCGATTGAATGTCTATCAGGAACAGACGGCTCCTTTGATTGATTTTTATGAACGGCGCGGCCAGTTGATACGTGTGACGGGTTCCAAGGAAAAGCACAAAAACTACAAGCTTGTACAGCAGGCTCTGGGACTATGACAGCTGCGCGGAGTAAACGACGAGTACCGATACATACTGAGGAGGAGATAGCTGGGATCCGCACCGCTGCTCAGGCGGCTGCGTGGGTGCGCGACCGGTTACGGCAGATAGTCAAACCCGGAATGACCACTCTTGCCGTGGATCACTTGGCCTCGGAATTGATTCGTGAAACCGGTGGTGAAAGCGCATTCTACAAGTATCGTGGTTTCCCTGGCCGGATCTGTGTTTCGCTTGATGACGAGGTAGTTCACGGCATTGGGCGTGCGGACCGTTGTATCCAGGCAGGCACTGTGGTGAGTCTGGATGTGGGGGTGAAACTGAATGGTTTTATCGGTGACACAGCGGTTACATTTTGCCCCGGTACAGCGGCGGATCCACAGACAGTGACACGGCTGATCGAAGGTACCCGGGAGAGTTTGGACGCGGGCATTCTGGCCGCACGAGCCAACAACCATGTCAATGCGATAGGGCATGCAGTAGAGAAGGTTGTGCGGAGCTATGGGTTGAGCGTTGTGCGCGATTTTGTGGGGCATGGATGCGGATGTGAGTTGCACGAACCTCCAGAAGTGCCCAATTTTGCGACACCTCATCCGGGGCCCAAGCTGCAACCCGGTATGATATTGGCAATTGAGCCCATGGTAAACACGGGAAGCCATGATGTCACTGTGGATGCGGACGGCTGGACAGTTCGCACGAAGGACGGCGGATTATCCGCGCACTTCGAACACATGGTCCTGATTACCAAAAGAAAAGCGGAGATTCTCACGTGGCCAAAGAAACCATAAGAGTAGACGGAGAAGTGAAAGAGGTGTTGCCCAACACCATGTTTCGCGTGGAACTGGAAAACGGGCACGAAATTCTTGCTCACATAAGCGGCAAAATGCGCATGCATTTTATTCGTATTTTGCCTGGGGATACTGTGACCGTAGAGATGTCACCGTATGACCTCACGAAAGGTCGCATCGTGTACCGCAAGAAGTGAGACACCAGCCGGGGGTCTCTCTCAAGCCGGGGATGCATTCGACTTACGTCATTCCGAATGTGAGCGGACGCTCCTAAGAGCTGTAAAGCTGGATTGCAAAAGGGTGCTGGTCAACCATGACAGTGGATGGTCCGTTAAGGTGTTTCGAAAAGTGGCAATAATCGTCAAAGAGTTTGTTGACGCCCTGCTTTAGGGGTGTATAGTACAGTTTCTGCCGATTATCAGGGAAGGCCGTGGCATATGTCGCGGCCTCTACATTGAAAAGACCGGTGAGTGGCGCTTTTAAGCAGCATGTCCCGGTGGAACAGAGAAAGCTTCGGAGGCCGTGACCTATGAAAGTACGTCCATCCGTCAAGCGACAGTGTGAGTCCTGTCGCATTATCAAGCGGCGCGGAGTGGTTCGCGTGATTTGTAAGGATCCCCGCCACAAACAACGGCAGGGGTGATGTTTGGTGAAGCGTGCCCAGAACGTGAAACAGAGGATGTGAAGGATGCCACGTATACTTGGCGTAGACATACCGGCGAATAAACGTCTTGATGTTGCCCTAACGTACATTTACGGCGTGGGAGCGACACGTGCTGCAGATGTGTGTTCTCGAGCCCAACTGGATCCATCGACCAGTACCAGTGAGCTGGCGGAAGGCGATATAGCGCGAATTGCCCAGATTCTCCAGGAGGAATTTACTGTTGAAGGTGACTTGCGACGTCGTGTCAACCAGGATATCCGTCGCCTGGTCTCCATCAACTGTTATCGGGGCATGCGGCACCGGCGCGGCTTGCCGGTTCACGGTCAGCGTACCCGGACAAATGCTCGAACGCGAAAGGGTGCCAAGAAAACAGTGGGCGCCATCCGTGACCGTGCTGCACGCAAAGCCTCGCGTGAGCCTGAAGTTTAAGATTGAAATACGTTTGTTGGATGCACATATTATTAATTCAGGAGTCTGCTAACTGATGGCTAAAGATAAAGCCCCAGCACCCAGCGCTAAAGCCCGGCGTCGCGTTGCGCGGAATGTTCCCAGCGGTATTGCCCATATTGAGGCAACGTTTAACAATACCAAGGTCTACATCACGGACATGACTGGCAATGTTATCTCTTGGTGTACTGGGGGACGTCTGGGGTATAAAGGGTCAAGGAAGAGTACTGCATATGTCGCTCAGTTGATCGGAACTGAGGCGGCCAAGGTTGCCGTGGATGCTGGTATGCGGGAAATTGAAGTTCGCATTAAAGGGCCGGGGGCAGGTCGTGAATCTGCTGTCCGGGGAATTGCATCCGCCGGGCTGGATATCACGGTACTGAGAGACGTCACGCCAATTCCGCACAACGGATGTCGTCCTCCAAAGCGTCGCCGCGTGTAAGCTCTAGCAGACTTATATACACCCGGGAACATTCGGCTTATCTGCCTGAAAACGCATCCTGATGGATCGACGACAGCAGAGGCCAGTACTCAAACAGGTCCATTTAGAATTGAGGAGATTACTATGCCGGCTACCAACGATTTTACGATGCCGCAGGCATTAGAAATCGACGAAAACACAGCATCGGACGTGTACGCAAAGTTTGTTGCTGAACCATGGGAAAAGGGGTTTGGCCACACCGTAGGGAATGCACTGCGCCGTGTCCTGCTGTCTTCGCTTGATGGCATCGCCGTATCGACTGTCCGTATTGACGGAGTCCCCCATGAGTTTACGACGATATCGGATGTCATTGAGGATGTTACAGAAGTTATTCTGAACATCAAGAAGCTTCGTTTTCGTTGCGAAGGAGATCTGCCGCGCACGCTGGAGCTTTACGCTGACAAGGCTGGACCGGTGACCGGCGGTAACATCAGGGAAGACGGTGTGACGGATGTGCTGAACAAGGATCAGGTTGTGTGTACGCTGGACCGCGACCGCCCGGTTCGTATGGAAATTGAAATTGACCGTGGTCGCGGGTATCGGCCTGCGGAGGAAAACAAGCGGGAGGATCAGCCGATAGGGGTTATTCCTGTTGACTGTATTTTCAGTCCTGTCGAGCGTGTACGTTACCACGTTCAGGCCTGTCGTGTTGGCCAGCGTACGGACTACGACCGTTTGGAACTTGAGGTGTGGACGGACGGTCGCGTCACCCCCGATGAGGCTGTGCGAAATGCAGCGTCTATTATTCAAGAACACCTGAATGTATTCACGCAAGTGGCTGGCACCGACGAGGCTGAGGAACAGAAGTTGACACCGGAAGAGCAGGAAATGCTCGAGAAAATGTGCAGTGACGTGAAAGCTCTGGAGCTCTCTGTCCGTGCGCGCAATTGTCTTCACAATGCAGCGATTGGACATATTGGTGAACTGATCCAGAAGACTGAGAGCGAAATGCTCAAGTATCGTAATTTTGGCAAGAAGTCGTTGCAGGAAATCAAAGAAAAACTGACCGACATGGGGCTGAGCCTGGAGATGGACATCCCTGAGCACCTGCAACGTGCTATGGAACAACGAATTCAGAAAGAATTAGAAGAGGAGTGACCGATGCGCCATCGGAAACGTACCTTTAAGATAGGGCGCACGTCGGCCCATCGCCGAGCCATGCTCGCCAATATGGCGTGCAGCGCCATCGTGGAAGGTCAGATACAGACAACCGTGACCAAAGCTAAAGAGTTGCGGCGCGTGGTGGACCGGATGATCACGCTTGGGAAGCGTGGTACATTGCACGCCCGCAGACGCGCAATTGCAGTCTTGCGCCAGCCTGCGGTCGTGCGTGTGCTTTTTGACGAGGTTGCACCCAAATACAGTGATCGGCAAGGCGGATACACGCGTGTTCTCAAGCTCAACCGTCGTGTTGGGGATGCTGCGGAAATGTGCATTCTCGAGCTGGTGAATGAACCGGTGACTCCGAAGTCGAAATCCGGCGAACAGAAACCTGCTGATAAATCTGTTGCGGATACAGACGAAGCGACGGACAAGAAAACGAAAGCTGAGGTCCCTGAGGCCGAGGACGAGGCCGAAGTCGCCGCAGAAGCCACAGCAGATGAAGAAAAAGGTGCGGCCGAGGAAACCGATGAAAAAGAGGACGAAGAAGCAGAAAAAGGCTGAAAGCATAATTTCCACCCCCTGTGTACCTTTCAAGCCCGGAGACCAGTGCTCTGGGTTTGCGATTGAAAAAATAAGCCCCCTTCCCAGTTTGGGATGCGTAGCCGTGCAGGCTAAGCACGAGCATTCCAAGGCCCGTGTTCTTCATATTTATGCTCCGCATGACAGAGAAAACTGTTTTGCGGTAGCTTTCCGTACCCCACCCCCCGACGATTCCGGAGTTGCTCATATACTTGAGCACGCAGTGCTTGGAGGATCCAGAAAGTACCCTGTCAAAGATCCTTTCATGGAGATGCTCAAGATGAGTATGGCGACGTTTTTGAACGCCATGACGTATCCGGATAAGACCGTATATCCAGTAGCCAGCAATGTCATCAAAGATTACTTCAATCTTGTTGAAGTGTATTGCGATGCAGTCCTGAATCCTAGGATCAGCCCGATGACCCTGAAACAGGAGGGGCATCACCTGGCATTTGTCGATCCTGAAAATATGAAGAGCCCTCTGATTACAAAAGGCATTGACTATAACGAAATGAAGGGGGCGTATTCAGATTTCGATTCGTTAATTGAGCGTAAAGCGATGCGGGCATTGTTTCCGCAGTCACCGTACGGGAACGATTCGGGCGGGGACCCGCCACACATCCGTCAACTGAGTTACGAGGAATTTGTTGCTTTTTTTCGGCACTTTTACCATCCCGCCAATGCTTGGTTCTTCCTGTACGGGGATATTCCGACAGCATGTCAACTGAAATTTCTCGATGCGCGTTTACGCGCTGTCCCGGAGCCGCCGAGCATACGCAGCGAACTCCCTATGCAGCCGACGTGGGAAGCTCCGCGCGAGGAAGAGATAGACTATCCCGTGGACCCAGGTGACGACTTGGACGCTAAACATGCGGTTACCGTGAATTGGCTTGTCGGTGACGTGACCGATCCGGTTGTGGATCTCGCGATGGAGGTGATAGACCGTCTTTTGTTGGG